>JBIPME010000329.1:0-3328 GCA_044369275.1 Rhodoferax sp. | reverse complement strand
ACATGCCCGAAACCGAACAAAGTGCTACCGAATTTGTGATTGAAGGCGACACCGTGCTCAACGATGCCCGCACGGAAGTCAAAGCCGCCGAAGCCAGCGACGACGGCGACCGCATGGGCCACGCCTACATGGCGCTCTACGACGCGGGCGAACACGACGCCAGCGCCCGCGCCCAAGCCCTGATTTTGGGCCTGGGCTTTAAAACCACCGAACTCGACAACCCCGTCAACAGCTTCTCCGGCGGCTGGCGCATGCGCTTGCAACTGGCCCGTGCGCTGATGTGCCCCTCTGACCTGCTGCTGCTCGACGAACCCACCAACCACTTGGACTTGGACGCCCTGGTGTGGCTAGAAGCTTGGCTCAAGCGCTACGAAGGCACCATGGTCGTCATTAGCCATGACCGCGAATTTTTAGATGCCGTCACCAACGTCACCCTGCACATCGACGCGGGCAAGCTGGTGCGCTACGGCGGCAATTACAGCAAATTTGAAGACATGCGTGCCGAGCAAATGGAACTGCAACAAAACGCATTCGCCAAGCAACAAGACAAAATCGCGCACTTGCAAAAATTCATTGCCCGCTTCAAGGCCAAGGCCAGCAAAGCCAAACAGGCACAAAGCCGGGTCAAAGCCTTGGACCGCATGGAAAAAATTGCGCCGTTGTTGGCCGATGCCGACTTCAGCTTCGAATTCAAAGAACCCGCCAACCTGCCCAACCCCATGCTCAGCATGCAAGGCGTCAGCGTTGGCTACCCCGCCCCGGCCGAGGCGGGCGCCGACTGCGCACCCACGGTCATTGTGCAAAACATCAACCGCTCCGTGCTAGCGGGCCAACGCATCGGCATCTTGGGTGCCAACGGCCAAGGCAAATCCACCCTGGTCAAAACCGTTGCCCGTGATTTGAAAGCCATCGCAGGCGAAGTCACCGAAGGCAAAGGCCTCAACATTGGCTACTTTGCGCAACAAGAACTCGACGTGCTCAGGCCCGCGGACAACCCCTTGCAGCACATGATCGACCTAGTCAAAAACCTAGGCGCACAGGGCAAACTCAGCAACCAAGCCACCCGCGAACAAGACCTGCGCAGCTTCCTAGGCCAGTTCAATTTCAGCGGCGACATGGTCAAACAAACCGTGGGCAGCATGAGCGGGGGCGAAAAAGCCCGGCTGGTGCTGTGCATGATCGTCTGGCAGCGCCCCAACCTGCTGCTGCTCGACGAACCTACCAACCACCTAGACTTGGCCACCCGCGAAGCCCTCAGCATGGCGCTCAACGAATTTGAGGGCACTGTCATGCTGGTCAGCCATGACCGCGCCTTGCTGCGCGCCGTATGCGACGAATTTTGGATGGTCTCACGCGGCGGCGTCAGCCCCTTCGATGGCGACCTGGACGACTACCAACGCTACCTGCTCGAAGAAGGCAAGCGCCTGCGCGAATTGGACAAAGAGCGCGAAAAAGAACTCGCCAAAGCCAGCGCCGCAGCCACCCAAGCAGCCACCCCCGCACCAAGCGCCAAAACCTCCAACGCCCCTGCACGCACGGTTGCAAGCGAGCCCACACGGCAATTGAAAAAAGAACTCCAGCGCACCGAGCAACGCATTGCCGAAATCAACGCCGAAATCGCCACCCTAGAGGCCCAACTCGCCAACCAAGCGCCCCCCACGGAACTGGCCGCCTTGGGCAAGCAACGCAAGGCACTGGCGCAAGAATTACAAGACTTGGAAGAAAACTGGCTGGAACTCTCCACCCGCTTAGAAGCCTAAATACAAAGCCCCAAAGCCCCAAGCCCCAAAGCCGCAAACACCCTACGCCATCGCCTTGGGCTGGCGATGGGCTTGGTTGCGGTTGCACACCCAGACCGATGCCAATGGGGGTTTCTCAGGCCATAAACCGCTCAATCAACGCCGCCAAAATCTCCGGCTGATCGTGGTGCATCATGTGCCCGGCATCCTCGATGCGCACAATTTCAAGCTGGGGCAATACCGCCAAACGCTGGTGGTATTGCGCCAAGGTGTACGCCCCTTTCCACCACGCATCCAAGCTGTTGTCCGAGGCTTCCACCGCCAAAGTGGGCATGCGAATGCAGCGAAAAATCTCCAGCACCTCGTCCACACGGTAAAGCTGCGCATTGCTCACTTTGTGGGCCGGGTCGCCCTGAATCACCCACTGGCCTTGGGCATTCTGGCGGGCCCATTGGCGGGCCAACCAATCGGCCTTGTCCGTGGGCAAGCGCGGGTTGGTTTTCATCAAACGCCGGGCAACCCCCTCTGCGCTGCTGTAACTGTGCATGGCCAAATCTCCGCGGTGCAGCTTTTTCAGCTCGTCCATCCATTTGGCATACCGCCCAGGCGCTTGTGAAGGCTCGGTCTGGGCCATGCCAAAACCCTCTAAATTCACCAGTCTGCGAACCCGCTCGGGGCGCACGCCCGCGTACAGCATGGCCACGTTACCCCCCATACTATGGCCCACCAAATTCACGGGCGTGTCCTCGGCGTAGTGGTCGAGTAAAAAATCCAAATCTGCAAGGTAGTCGGGGAACCAAAAATTATCGGCCTGCGCTGCGGGCGTTTGCCCGTAACCGCGCCAGTCGGGCGCAATCACATAATGCGCTTGGCACAAGGCATCCACCACAAACTGGTAGCTGGCGGCCACGTCCATCCAACCATGCACCAACACCAAGGGGGCTTTGCCAACAATGGGTTGGCCCCACACTTGGACGTGGTAGGTCGTATTGCGTAAAGGAATATATTCGCTGCGGGAAATTTTTTTAACTTGGTACATTTAGCCAATCATAAGTAATCATCAGGAGTAGCCCCATGGTGCGCCGTCATCGTAGTGACACTGAACAAGGTGTTAGCCCCCTAAGCCCCCTACCCCCCCTAAGCCCCCCCTCTCCACAGTGGCCACCTGCCTACACCCAGCTACACCGTGATTTTCGCTGGGATGTGCCCGCACATTTCAATATTGCACAGGCATGCAGTGCGCGCTGGAGTGCCCAGCCCGAAACGGCGCAAAAAATAGCCATTCGGGACTACCAACAGGGCGCAGACGACCGCCTGTACACCTACGGCGAGCTGCAAGCGCAAGCCAACCGCCTCTCCAATGCCCTGCTTGCCTTGGGCGTGCGCGCCGGCGACCGGGTGGCCATCATCATGCCGCAGCGCTTTGAAACGGCGGTGGCGTTCATGGCGGTATTCCAAATGGGCGCGGTCGCCATACCCCTGTCCATGCTCTTTGGGCCGGATGCTCTGGCGTTTCGCCTGCGTGACAGCGAAGCCGTGCTGGCGATTGCCGACACAGCAGCGCTGGCCGATTTGCACACAGCCCGCAC
>JBIPME010000328.1:0-3333 GCA_044369275.1 Rhodoferax sp. | reverse complement strand
CGGTGGCAAAGCACGATAAGGCCTTGCGGTATTGCACCGAGTCGGGGGACGGCAAGGCGGTGTTACCCGCAGCAGGTTGGTCTGACGGCGGTACTTGGGGACTCATCTCAGTGGTGCGCATGGTGTGTTGCTAAAAAAGCTTAATGGAGGTGGCCTAATGGAGGGGGCCCAATATACCCGCATCATCGCCTGCATCGCGGTTTTTACTCTGTAAAGCAACACCCCAACCCCTGGCATCCAACCCATGTGCGCCACACACAGCCAGCGCATTGGGGCTGTAGCCACCGAAACACGGCATGGGTCCGCCATGAATCCATGAATGGGCGAGGGCGCACCGGATCGGTCTACAACCCTTTGCGCAAGGCTTTGCCTACAAACGCAGCGGCTGCGCGTAGCCCGTCATCTCTAAATACCCCAGTCCCAGCCGTTCACCCGATTGGCTTGATTGGCCCGACTGGCCTGTTGGACTCAGGGCGGACAAAGCACTCAGGCCCTCCCAGTAAATAGCACCGGTGCTGCCTTGGCTGTCGAGCTCTTGGTCATCGACCAAAGCCGTTACCTCAAAGCGCCCCACAGGCGTGTCAATTTGCCAGGCCACGGGGTAACGGGCTTGGCTGCGCGGGCTGGTCCAATGGCGCAGGGGCCGCCAAGCGAGCTGCTCGGGTGTGAAAGTTTGGCTCTGGTTGCCCAAGCGCCAAGACCCACCCGCCCACAGGGTGCTGCCGTCGGCCCGGCGCAAGCGAAAGGCAGTTAAAGCGGCACCATTGTTCAAATTAAAACCCACCCAGTCCCAGCCCACCGCCTGCGGTGGCAAAAATGCGTGGCTCCACTCGTGGTCCAGCCAAGCGCGCCCTTCTACCGCCACGCTTTTTTGCTGCACGCGCAGCGTACCCACGGTAGCCAATTGCGGCTGCGAGTAGTAAAAACTGGCCTGGTCGGGCTCAGGCCCCTTGCGTGACCAGCCTGCTTGCCCTTGCAGCAGCAAAGCTTGGGTTGGCCGCACTTGGAGCGCAAAGTCAAATTGCGCCGTCGCCACCTCGGCGTGGTAGCTGCCATCGGCTTGGCGTTGCAAGCGCCAACGGCCAATGCGCAAATCGGTGTTGTCCAGGGCGGCACTGGCCTGCGCGTGGTTGGGGTCTGCCTGGGGCTCGCCATTCCAACGCGCCAGCACCTGGTCATGCCACAGTTTGCCGCCCTGCACATGGGTGACGGCGGCATGGGCAAAAAGCAGGTGTTTGGCGGCCAAGCGGCTGCGCAGGGATTGGGCAGAGGCAATCCGGCTGCGAAAAAAAGTCAGCTGAAAACCCCACACCGCTTGTGCCTGGTCTTGCACATGCCCGGTGAGGTACCACCATTCGGTTTGGGCAGGATTGTGGCTGCCGTGGTCTTGGGGAAACTGCAAAGGCCGTTGCACCAAAGCCGGTGCACTTGCAGGGCTGGCCTGCGCGGTAGCAGCAGCGGTAGTGCCAGCGGTAGCGCCGGGGGATGGTGGCTGCTGGGCCAAGGCCGCCAGCCAAGGCATGCTCAGGCCTTGCAGCAGCAAATGGCGACGTAACAAATTACGGCCCAACAAATCGCGGCCTAACAATTGCATAGCGGGTGTGCGCATGGGCTTTACTTTCTTTAATTTTCTTGCTTCACCGCCAAAACGGCTTGCTGTCCCGCTGCCAAGCGGCCACTGAACCAAGCGGTCAGCGTGCCAGACAAAACTACGGCAACAGCCAGCACCAGCAAATGCCCCACCGGCACATGCAGCGCCATCGTCCAATGGAAGCTTTGCGGATTGACCACGTACACCAAAATCAGGCTCACCGCCAACCCCAAGGCCACACCGGCCAAGGAGCCGAGCAAAGTCCATAAAAACCCTTCGCCCGCGACCAAGGCCAACACTTGGCGGCGCGAAAAGCCCAAATGCGCCAACAAACCAAATTCGCGTCGGCGCGCCAGCACCTGGGCGCTGAAACTGGCGGACACGCCCATCAAACCCATGCCAATGGCCACCGCTTGGAGCCAGTAGGTAACGGCAAAACTGCGGTCAAAAATACGCAAAGAAATATTGCGAATAGTTTGTGCGGAAACCACGTCATAACTGCCTTGCGCCAGTGCACGCACACGCGGCGCAACAGCACTGGCTTGCACACCAGGCGCCAGGTGAATAGAGAGCTCATTGGTCGCACGGTCACCCGTTAAGCGCACAAAATCGGCACGGTCCATGACCACACTGCCCTGCTGGCGCGCATAGTCGCGCCAAATGCCGCTGACAACAAACGCGGTCTGGCCATCCCCAATGCCCGGCAAGGCCAAGCTTTGCCCCAGGCGCAGGCCGTACAAATCCACCATCGTTTCACTCACAAACACCGCCACTTGCTGCGCTGTGCGGGGAAACGGCAAAGTGCGGCTCACCAAAGGCAAGGGCAAGGGCGCATTGGCGTCTGCGTCGTTGCCCCGGCCTGCGCCATCCCCATCCCCATCCCCCGATGCATTGCGCAAAGGCTTGGCCAACAAAACCACCGGTGCGCGGTTGCTCGCCAAAGTAATCGGGCGTACCCGCATCCCCTCCACGCGCTGCACACCCGCCATCTGGCGGACTTGGGTGATAAATTCGGGCACCAAAACCTCTGCCGTGCCGCTGGTTGCAGACCCCGCAGCCGAGGCCGCACGCACATACAAATCTGCTGGCAGCACCACATCCAACCACTGCGTGACCGACTGCCTAAAGCTGCTCACCATCACCGTTAACGCCACCGACAAGGCCAAACTCGCCACCACGCCACTGGTGGCCAAGGCGGCCGTGCCCGGAAAACGCCGTGCCCGCTCCACTGCCAAAAGCAACAAAGCATGGCCTTGGACCCGCTTGGACAACAGCGCCAAGCCGCTGTGCACCAGGCTTGGCAGGGTCAAAATCCCGCCCAGCAACAAGGCCGCCACCGCAGCGTAAGCCGCCAAAGGCAGGCCCGCAACCGGCGGCAACGCCGCCAAGCCCGCCGCCGCAAGCAGCAGCCCAGGTCCAACCCACTGGGTCCAGCCACCGCGGGCGTGGTCCTCTTGCATGATCACGCCCTTGAGCGCCAAGGCCGGCGCCATGGTGCGCACCCGCAAAGCAGGCCAGACACCACCCCCCACAGCGGCACATACGCCCAACGCGCCATAGCCCAGCATGGCGGCAACGTCCCACTGCAACTGCGGTGCCACGCCATCAAAATAACCGCCCCCCAAGTCGCCCCCCAGCCACAGCAAAGCACCCCAGGCCAGCGCCGTGCCCAAGGCGATGCCCAGCACACTGCCCACCAAGCCCAGCAACACCGATTCAGCCCACACCAAGCGCTGGCGTTG
>JBIPME010000022.1:0-10507 GCA_044369275.1 Rhodoferax sp. | reverse complement strand
CAAAAATCGGCGCGATCACGTAGACCACGAACATCAACATGGCGGGCGTGAGGAAGAGCCATGGCACCAAAGCCATTTGGTGGCGCGACCACCAGCTGGGCTTGGCCGGGCTGTCAGGGCTTGTAGCGCTGGGTGAAGTCATAAATATCGTCTCGGTAGCTAAGCAAAAACCGCGGGGTCAGAAAAATACTGCCAGTGCACCGCGGTGGGCAAGCCCCGCCACCTCGGTGCAAGGGTCTGTGGGCCGGGCCCTTATTTGTAAACGCGCTGGCGCACGGTTTCCAGGCGCTTCAGAATCGCGGTGCGGTTCTGTGGCTTGAGCATGTACTCTTGGAATCCGTCCATGCCGGCCTTGGCCATTTCTGCGGGTGTGTCACGGTCATAGAACTGACCCAGCGCATACGCGTTAGACAACATCGAGAAACCGGCCTTCAGGTAGGTGTCTTGCGGCATCTTGGCGTTTTTGTTGACAGGCAGTTGGCCCAAGGCTGCGTTCATTTCAGACTGAACTTCTGGCTTGGCCATGTAGGCAAGGAAGCGGCGTGCGTCCACCTTGTTCTTGGCTTTAGACGGAATGTGAATGGTGTCGGTTGGCGCATCTTCCGCTTTTGGCAGACCCTTGGTGATTTCAGGGAACTGCATAAAGCCGAGCTGATCTTCTTTCAGGCCCGCTTCTTTCATTGGAGCTACCGCAAAATTACCCATGAGATACATCGCGGCATCGCCCTTTACGAAAGCTGGCAAAGCTTCTTGCCATTGGTAAGAGGCATGGTTCGCCAAGTAGTAGCCAGGCTTGACCAGGTCGTCCCACTTGTCAAATACCGCTTGTACGCGCTTGTCGGTGTAAGGCACTTTGCCGGCGGTGAGGTCCATATGGAACTCATAGCCATTGACGCGCATGTTCAGGTAGTCAAACCAGCCGCCCGTTGTCCATGTGGCTTTGGTGCCAATGGCGAAAGGTGCAATCTTGTTGGCCTTCAGGGTGGCAGACGCCTTGACCAACTCATCCCAAGTCTTTGGCTCAGCGATCTTCAGCTTAGCGAAGATGTCTTTGCGGTAGTACACGCCCCATTGGTAGTAGGTGTAAGGCAAGCCCCATTTTTTGCCATTGATGGTCATGGAAGCGGCGGCTGACTTGAATGAATCGTTCAAGCCTTCTTTGGCCCACAGATCAGACACGTCTTCAAACAGGCCTGCATTGACAAACGGCGCCATGCGGTTGCCTGCGTACCAAGTCGCTAAGTCAGGTGCTTCTGCGCCCAAGAAGTTGCGAATCGAGGTTTTGTAACCTTCATGGTCAAAGGTGTTGACCTTGACCTTGACGTCTGGGTTTGCCTTTTCAAAGCCCTTGACCAATGCCTCAAACGCTGCCTTAGGCGCAGGGTCTGACGCATCGGTATTGATCACCAAGTCGCCCGCAAAGGCGCTCAGGCCACAAGCCATCAGCACCGCTGCGGCCACAGTGCGTTGCACAAGTTTGAATCGCATGTCTTCTATCTCCTAGTTGTACGTCGGGGGACGCGTTATGCGGAAGCTTGCAGCTTCCAGATGGCCAGGCCCTGAGGGGCCAATTCACGCGCACCCAGTAGGCAGTGCGCGCTGTTGCTTGGTGAAAACTCCACCGGGGAGCTCGAAAAATTCTGGACAAACAGGCAGTCGCCATTGCGCGTGATGCGGACATCTTCCGGCAGCGTATGCGTCACCAATCCAGCCGCTTGCGCGGCTTGGCTCAGCAACTGGTTCCAGCCGTCTGCATCAGGCCAACCCGCGCTGTACCAGCTGTTGCCATTGCGCAGAACAGCAGGCTTCCCATTGGCAAAACTAGCGATGGCGGTCGCGCCTTGGCTGGCAACGTCTTCTCGCCAGTGGGTGTTGCTGCTGGTGTTGCCATTGGCCCAGTGCACCAGGTCATTGACGCCCGGCGGCAGTGACTCCACGCGCTGTACTTGTATGCCCGCCAAAGGGGTGAATGCACCGGGGGGCATGCCAGCGGCAAAGGCCAGCGTTTGGTTTTTGGCACCACTGCGCGGACCCAACACGACTTGGGCCTGGCTTTGCGCCAAGCGTTTCGACAAGTCCGCGTCCTCTCGCATGTGGGCCGGCAAGACAACCATGCGGTAACCGCTGAGGTCCGCCTTGCTCGACACAATGTCCACATCCAGACCCATGGCGCGCAGCGCGCTGTAGGCGCGCAACGTAATTTCCATGGCATTGAAGTCAGCGCCCTGGGGCTGGATTTGTGCCATCCAGATACTGGGGTAGTCAAAAACAAGAGCCGTCTGCGCAGTGCGCATGGGCGCTATCGGCATATTGGCACCCAAAGCCTTCAACTCCTGTGCGACCTGCGTGGCCTCTAGGCCCCCTTGGTCGATCGTGCGGTCCGGGCGGTTCAAACCCGCATGCATTTGCTCTTGGGCAAACGGTGCTTGACGCCAGCGAAAGTAACTGACGACTTCTGCTCCGTGGGCAAAGGCTTGCCAAGTCCACAAACGCACGATGCCGTCTAACGGAGCCGGGTTCCACTGCGCCCAGTTGACGGGGCCCGGTTGCTGCTCCATCACCCACCAGCGCCCTTTGCACATGCCACGGTAGAGGTCATGGTGAAAGGCCGGAATATCGGGGTGGCCGGTGCGCGCATAGCGGCGCTTCTCTTCTGGACTTAAAAAGAAGTCTTGGGTAAAGCCCAGCGGGTAGCTGTCGTGGGTGGCCACGTCCAGGTCTTGCGACACGTCATGGTGGTCAAACTCCGTGAAAAAGCCCATGAAGTTGTGGGTGATGTCACGCCCCGGCGAGTGGGCCCGCAGGATGTCCGTCTGGATACGGTTGAACGCTACCACCTCGTCAGACGCAAAGCGCCGATAGTCCAAGCGATGCGCGGGGTTGGCTTCGGTCACCGTGCCCACAGGGGCGTCTATTTCGTCAAAGCTTGCGTATTCTTGGCTCCAGAACACATTGCCCCACGCAACATTGAGTGCGTGCACCGTGCCATAGCGCTTGTGCAGCCAGACTCTAAAAGCTTGCTGGGCCGCATCGCTGTAACTGAGCACCGTGAAGTGGCAGCCGTATTCGTTGTCGGTCTGCCACGCTGCGACCGCGGGGTGCTTGCCATAGCGCTCTGCCACTGCCAGTGAGATGCGTGCACTCTGCGCACGGTAGCGCTGGCTGGAGAAGCAGTAGTGGCGCCGGGAGCCAAATTTGCGCGGCTGCCCCAAGGCGTCGACCGCCAGCATGCTGGGGTCGCTGTCGACCAACCATTTTGGGGGCGTGGCGGTGGGCGTGCACATCACTACCTTAAGCCCTGCGGCGTGCAAGGTTTCAATGGCCTGGTCCAACCAGTCCCACTCGAAGTGACCGGGCCTTGGCTCTATGCGGCTCCAAGCAAACTCCGCAATACGCACGTAGCGTATGCCCATCTGCACCATGCGCTGTGCGTCATCCGCCCACCATGCTTGGGGCCATTGCTCAGGGTAGTAACAAACACCAAGTTCCATCGCCATGGCCTTTAGGTAAACGCGGGGCTCGCTGGGGCTTGCCTGGGTGCAGACAAGGACAATTCTTCGTTCGCAATGGTGCGTGGCAAGGCCAAGCCATCGGCATCAAATAGGTGCAGGTGCTGCGCCGGCATGCTCAAGGCGACGCGCTCGCCCGCCCGCGCAAAGCTATTGCCGGGCGCTTTGACCACACAGGGGTCACTGGGCGTTGCGCTGTCGAGGTACAGGTAAGTAGACTCACCCAAACGCTCTTGCCACTGGACCGTACGCAGCACGTGCTGGCTGGCGGTACCCACTTGCGCGTCCTCTGGGCGAAGCCCTAGGGTGACTTTGGCTCCTGCACTCAGTCGGCTGGCGTTGACGCGTGCCTGCACGGTCTCACCCGTGTTGAGCACCACGGTGGCATGCTCAGTCGTGGCGGCTTGCAAGGTGCCGTCCATAAAGTTCATCTTGGGCGAACCCATAAAACCCGCCACAAACTTGTTGACGGGTCGATGGTAGAGCTCTAGCGGCGCGCCAAACTGTGCCACGCTTGCATCGCGCGCCACCGCTGGGCCCGAGTTCAAGAGCACGATGCGGTCTGCCAGTGTCATGGCCTCCACCTGGTCGTGGGTCACATAGATGGTGCTGGCCTTGCCGAAGTCGCGGTGGATTTTTGCAATCTCGAAACGGGTTTGCACGCGCAACGCTGCGTCCAGATTGGACAGGGGCTCATCAAACAAAAAGACCCCGGGTTGGCGCACGATCGCGCGGCCAATCGCAACCCGCTGCCGCTGCCCGCCCGACAGGGCTTTGGGCAAGCGCTGCAGCAAAGGCTCTAGCTGCAAAATGCGAGCGGCATCGCCCACACGGCGCTGAATGCTGGCTTCGTCCACCTTAGACAGCCGCAAACCAAAAGCCATGTTTTCATACACGGTCATGTGCGGGAACAAGGCGTAGCTCTGAAACACCATGGCTACACCGCGCTGGGCAGGTGCGACGTCGTTCATCACGCGCTCACCAATGCGCAGTTCACCACTGTTGATCGTCTCCAGTCCGGCCACCATGCGCAGCAGGGTGGATTTGCCGCAGCCAGAGGGGCCGACAAACACGCAAAATTCGTTGGTGCCGATGTCCAGACTGACGTCGCGAATCACGGGGGGGTGATCGCCATAGGCCTTGAAGACCTTTTTTAACTCAATACGCGCCATGGTGTGGTGTCCTTGCCTCGTGGCTTAGTGGGATTCGCGGGGCACAGCGTCACCGCGGCAACCCACTAAAAAGTCGAGATCCGCGCCTTGGTCGGCCTGCAACACATGGCGGTGGTAGAGCCGCACGTAGCCCGACGCGGGCTCTGGCGGTGCCTGCCACTTGGCGCGGCGTTGCGCAAGCGCTTCGTCACTGACCAGAAGCTGTAGCTTGCGCTCAGCCACATCGAGCGCAATCATGTCGCCGTCTTGCACCAAGGCGAGAGGGCCGCCAGCCGCCGCTTCTGGCGCCACATGCAAAACGACGGTGCCAAAGGCGGTGCCGCTCATGCGGGCGTCAGAAATGCGCACCATGTCCGTCACCCCCAACTTCAGCAATTTGGCCGGCAAGCCCATATTGCCAACTTCGGCCATGCCGGGATAGCCCCGCGGGCCACAGTTCTTGAGCACCATGACCGAGTTGGCGTCAATGTCCAGGTCAGGGTCTTCGATGCGTGTTTTGTAGTGTTCAATGTCTTCAAACACCACTGCTTTTCCGGTGTGCTTCAGCAAGCTGGCCGTGGCCGCCGAGGGCTTGATGACCGCACCGTTAGGTGCCAGGTTGCCGCGCAGAACGGCCAAGCCGCCTTGCTCCACCAAGGGGCTGTCGAGCGGGCGAATCACATCGTCGTTAAAGCATTCTGCGTCGCCCACGTTTTGGGCAACGGTTTGGCCGTTCACGGTCATGGCATCGCCGTGGAGCTTTCCGGCTTCCAGCAGGCGCCTCATCACCACTGGCAGACCACCGGCGTAATAGAAGTCCTCCATCAGGTACTTGCCAGAGGGCATAAGGTTCACGATGGTGGGCGTGTTGCGGCCCAATCGGTCCCAATCGTCCAAGGTCAATGGCACACCCATGCGCCCTGCGATGGCCAAGAGGTGAATCACTGCATTCGTGGAGCCCCCGATGGCACCACACACGCGAATGGCGTTCTCAAACGCTTCGCGGGTAAGAATCTGCGACAAGCGGACATCCCGATTCACCAAGTCCACGATGTGGCGGCCTGTGCGCTGCGCTAGCTCGTAGCGGCGTGCGTCCACAGCTGGAATAGCCGCATTGCTGGGCAGCGCCACGCCCAGTGCCTCAACCAAGCTGGCCATGGTGGATGCAGTCCCCATGGTCATGCAAGACCCTGCGGAACGCGACATCGCGCTTTCGGCGTGCATGAACTGCGCCAGGGTCATGGTGCCCGCGTTAACCGCTTCCGAGAACTTCCAAACATGGGTTCCAGAGCCAATGGCTTGGCCTCGGTAGTTGCCATTGAGCATGCCACCGCCAGACACCACGACCGTGGGCAAGTCCACACTGGCCGCACCCATCAGCGTGGCAGGGGTGGTTTTGTCGCAGCCCGCCAGCAACACCACGCCGTCTAGAGGGTGGGCACGCAGCGCCTCTTCAACATCCATGCTGGCCAGATTGCGGTAGAGCATGGCCGTGGGGCGCATGAGGGTTTCACCCAGACTGGAGACAGGAAACTCCACAGGAAATCCGCCCGCTTGCAACACACCATGCTTGACCCGCTGGGCGAGCTCACGGAAGGTTTGGTTGCATGGAGTGAGCTCGCTCCACGTGTTGCAGATACCAATGACGGGGCGGCCGTCAAAGCTATCGGAGGGCAGGCCCTCGCTCTTCATCCAGCTGCGATGAATGAAATTGTCTTTGCTGGTACCTCCAAACCAATGTTGGGAACGGCGAAGCTTGTCTTTGGGGTCGGTCATGGTGTTTCGGGCAGTTGCTGCGTGTCTTGGTTTTAATTGTATGACAAATGAAACGTGGGAAAGCTAGGGTTTTCCCGCGCACACGCGGAAAGATCCATCGCAAACGCAAACGCAAACGCAAACGCAAACGACCCAAACGACTAGAAGGCGACCCGCTTCATCAACGCGCGGGTCTCCGAGAGCATGCCCGCCATGCGGTGCAGTGCACTTTGGGCGTCTGCACTTTCAATGGCTGCAAACACTTTTTGATGGTCTGAAAGTCCACGCTTGAAGTCGCCAGCCCCGCGGGCGGTGACCCCCAACAGCGACTCCAAAGCACTGCCAATAATGGCCGCCAAAGGCATCAGCAAAGGGTTGTTGGTGGCTTTCAAAATGGCGGTGTGGAACTCCAAATCTGCCTCCACCCATTGGCCAATATCGCGGGCGTTTTCCATGTTGCGCAGCGCAGCGCCAATGGCCTCTAACTGGGCCGGTGTGCGGCTGCTGGCCGCTAGCGATGCGGCTGCCGGCTCAATGATTTCGCGCAACTCGGTCAGGTGTCGCAAAAACTCAGCATCCGCCCCTGTGGCACACCGCCACGCCAAAATATCGGGATCCAACAGATTCCACAAATCTTTGGCCCGCACACGCGTTCCGATGCGGGGGCGCGATTCGAGCAAGCCCTTGGCGGCCAACACCTTGACAGCCTCACGCAGCGCTGTGCGGCTGACCGCCAACTCTTGGCACAACTGCTCTTCATTGGGCAGAACTGCACCCGCGAGGTAAACCCCGCCGACGATGCGCTTACCCAGCTCCCCCACCACTTGGCCATGCAAATTGCGCCCCGTATAAGCAGAGGCGGTGGGGCTGAGTTGAGGCTTCATAAGGCGAATGGGTTAAGGCAAACGGGTGGGGTTGAAACGCCGAAGGGCGCGAGTTTTGCGATTTAATCATCATATGTTTAAATCGCGCAAGCTCCTATTTTAAAAACTATGGAAACCACCTTGAACATCCCTCTCGTTGGAATTGACTGGGGCACCACCCACCGCCGCGCCTATGCCATCACCGCCCAAGGCACGTGCACCCAAGAAATGGCGGATGACCAGGGCGCACTCGCTAGCAAAGGCAAATTCGAAGCCGCCCTGAAGCAGGCGCTCAGTGCACTCAACACCGACACTGACTGCGTCATCATGGCCGGGATGGTGGGCAGTGCTTTGGGCTGGCACGATGTGCCTTACGCAGACCAAGCGCTCGCGCTACAGGATCTGGGCAAGCACCTGTTTGCTGTGCCTGCCAATACCACTGCCAACACCACTGCCCCACCACGTTTCATTGTGCCGGGATACCGTGTGCGCAACGCGTGGGGGCAGCCTGACGTGATGCGCGGCGAAGAAACCCAGCTCTTGGGCGCGGTCGTACAAGGGCATAGCGACGGCTGGTTTGTGTTACCCGGCACGCACAGCAAGTGGGTGGAGCTGCAAGGCGGACGCGTGCACCAACTGCGAACCTACATGACGGGCGAGTTGTTTGACCTCTTGGGACGCCACGGCACATTGGCAGCCGCTGCAGGTGTGGGCGCTCCCGTCTGGGATGCCACGGCATTTGCAAATGGCGTGCGGGTCTCGGGGCAACGCGCCTTAAGCCATATGCTGTTTGCCAGTCGGGCCTTGGTGGTCTGTGGCGACATGCCAGCGGCAAGCACACGGTCTTACTTGAGCGGATTGCTCATTGGCACTGAACTCAAAGACGTCATGCACAGCCAAGCCAGCACAGGCACGGCCGCACTGTCCCCTAGCAAGCAGCGTTTCCAACTCATTGGCTCGCCCGAATTGGCGCGCCATTACCAAACAGCAGCAGATTTGTTGAGCCTGCAATTCAACATCTTGGACCCCAAGGCCGCATTTGTGGCCGCCGTCAGCCATTTGTACCCGCACGCACAGAAAGCCGTATGACCCCTACCGACATTACCCCTACCAACATCACCCCAGTCCATCCCCTGCTCGCCACCGCCCGCACCATGCCATTGGTTGCCATTTTGCGTGGCCTCACACCAGAAACTGCCGTGGAGATGGGCCACACCTTGCTGGGCGCAGGGTTTCGCACCCTGGAAGTGCCGCTCAACCGGCCGGGCGCTCTGCGCTGCATCGCGCTTTTGGTGCGGCATTTGCCAGCAGACACGCTAGTGGGTGGCGGCACCATGTTGACCCAAAGTGATGTGCAAGCGGTGCACAACGCGGGTGGGCGGCTCATGGTATCGCCCAACTGTGCGCCTGAGGTGATTCGGTATGCGGTTAGCCTGGGCATGCTGTGCGCGCCGGGTGTGGCCACTCCTTCAGAAGCATTTGCAGCCTTAGAAGCTGGGGCGCATGCGCTCAAACTGTTCCCCGCCGAGATGGTGGGGCACGGTGGCCTCAAAGCGCTGAAGTCGGTGTTGCCTGTGGGCGTCGATCTGTGGCCCGTTGGAGGCATCACACCCGAGAGCATGGGTCTTTGGCGCGCAGCAGGCGCTACTGGCTTTGGGATTGGTGGGCAGCTGTTTACGCCAGGCAGCCACGCTGCGGAGGTTGGGGTTCGTGCGGCGGCCTATGTGCAGGCGTGGCAAGCGCTGACCGCTGCTTAGTTGCAAAAATTATCAATCACACTCCGAGTGCCCAATGCCCCCAAGGCTGCGGTCAGTGCTTCAATGCGATGCGGTGCCTACAAGAGCACTAGCACTAGCACTAGCACTACGCTCGACGAGCGTGGCGCGTGGTCTTGCGCGATTGGATGGCTTGGACGCGGGTGGGTTGTTGGCCCGCTAGGTTACTAAAGTCTAAACAGAATTTCCTTCACCTTGTCATTTAGGCGTGCGCGCTCCGATGCGTTGTGCGCCAGCAGCTGGTGATTCCAAAGCTGGCTTTCGTTTCGGTAGCACTCGGTTGCCAGCGCCTTGCCGATGTTTTCGAGTGAATCACCATATTCTTTGCGCAGCGGTTCTGGTTCGCTTTGTATGCCCAGCAGAAATACGCGGTCTCGAACATCCTCAGGAAATTGGCTGACGAACTGTTCGGTCCGTGACTCGACATCATCGTCAAAGTCAATCAGTAGAACCAGATGGCGTTCGCGCCATTTCCGTAGTTCGGCAATGTGATCGTTCAAAAAACTGTCGAGCACTTTCGGCCACCGCCTGCTGGGTTAAGTATTTGGATGTTTCGGGGTTTTATACACGGGTCAAGGAGAAAGCCGTTGGTAATTTGTCGATTTGCATCGTCTTCTGGGAGGACAATCACATGGGGTTTGTGGACATTTACGCTCACAGATCCAGCCCTCCTAGCATCAAAGACCGCACCACGTCCGAGCCCACACCCAGCTCACTGAGCAAACGGTGTTGGGTCGGCTCCAAGTGACTCTTGCGCCCCAGCACCCATGTGTTTTCATTGGAAAACTTGCGAATCGCTTCCTCATTGTGGGAGGTCATGACGATCTGACCCTGGGCCTCGAACGCCCTGCGTAGGGTCAACACGAAATGGCCCACCTCCGCCAGCGACAGGTAGTTGTCCGGCTCGTCCCAGAAGCAAAAAATGGGGCCGTAAGCCTTGTTGGCGGCGCCAATGCGTTGGGGTTGGATCTCGATTATCGGCCAAGAAAGGGCCTGTTTGCAGGGGGCTGGGCCGCACGCCCAACGGCAAAAAAATCGCAGCCGAAAAAGCTGGCATTGCTGCAACGGACCGCGGTTTCATTAACGGCGACATTCAGATGTGCACCAATGTGCCGCTTGGCGGCATGTGAAGGACAAAGTGACCTCGCCCAGCTTCACGCCCCACTTGCGCATGGTGGCTTTGTTGAGCATGACGCGGTCGTCCATCAGGTACATCCAGTCGTCAAAGTCCACATGCCAAACACGGCCATCCACCGGCAAGGCCAGCGTGTAGCCCCAGCGGAACGCATTGCCGCTGACCTGGCCCGAGGCCTGGCCCACCACGTCGTCGGCCTGGCCGGTGTAGCTGCCATTGGGGCCGGCCTTGAGCTTCCAGATGCGGCGCTGTTTTGTCCCGTCTGAATAGACAAAGGCCTCGTCCAACACACCTTCGTCGCCATTCCAGCTGCAGTCCA
>JBIPME010000021.1:0-10515 GCA_044369275.1 Rhodoferax sp. | reverse complement strand
GATTCGCCAGTACCCCTTTACAACGGTGCAACTCAAAGACGAAGACGTCAGCGTCGACCTCGCCCAACTCAACGGCCCCGAAGACAAGCTGGTCATTGTGGTCACCCAACCCCTCACCACCAATGAGGACTGGACCGCGATGGCCGCTGGTGAACTCAAGGTGTTTGTAGAGGGCAGTTTGTTGGTTTAAGCGGGAGGATAGAACGGGGTGTTGCTTGGGAGCGGGTTGGTGGGCTGCAAACAGTGTCGCTACCAACTACAAATTATCCGACTTGGCAACGCATTAGCCCTTACCCCTCACCGCCGCTTCCAAAGCATCCACAAACAAGCCCGCCACATTGACGCCAGTTTGGTCGGTAATCTCTTGGAAGCAGGTGGGGCTGGTGACGTTGATTTCGGTCAGGTTTTCTCCAATTACATCCAAACCGACTAGCAGCAAGCCGCGTGCGGCCAGGGTGGGGCCTAGGGCTTGGGCGATGGCGAGGTCGGTGCTGCTTAAGGGCTGTGCAACGCCTTTGCCGCCTACGGCCAAGTTTCCACGGACTTCGTTGCCTTGGGGGATGCGCGCTAGGCAATAAGGCACGGGCACGCCGCCGATGACCAAGATGCGTTTGTCGCCTTGGGTGATGGCGGGGATGAATTTTTGCACCATTACGCTGTGCTGGCCGTCGTGGTTCAGGGTTTCGATGATGCTGCCCAGATTCAATCCATTGTCTTGCACCCGAAAAATGCCCATGCCGCCCATGCCGTCTAGCGGTTTCAAAATAATGTCGCGGTGTTCGGCGTGGAAGTGTTGGATGGCTTGGGCGTCGCGGGTGACCAGGGTGGGGCTGATCCACTCTGGGAATTCGAGGATGGCCAGTTTTTCAGGGTGGTCACGCAAAGCGCGTGGTTTGTTAAAGACCTGGGCACCTTCGCGTTCGGCTTGTTCGAGCAGGTGCGTGGCGTAAAAGTATTCGCTGTCAAACGGTGGGTCTTTGCGCATGACAATGGCCCCGATTTCGCTGAGTGTGCGGGTGCGCAGTGCGGTTTGCGTAAACCAAGGGGCGGTTTGGCCTGTCAGGGTGATGTGCTGCATGGGGGCTTGTACTTTGCCCGTGCGCTGCCATTGCAGGTCTTTGGTTTCGCAGGCCAAGATGCGGTGGCCACGCTGTTGGGCCTCGCGCATCATGGCGAAGGTGCTGTCTTTTTGGAGGTTGAATGATGCCAGGCTGTCGGCAACAAATAAGATTTCCATGGCCATGTCCTTCATATCTTTGTTGGTGTGCTTGTCCGCATTGGGGGGAGGCGGCAAGGCGCTTGCGGGTTTAAGGTTTTGCAGCGGGAGGGGCTGTGCGCCAGCGGGGGTGCTGGACTGCCATGACTATAACGCCCATGACGATGCCCCAAAAAGCGGAGCTGATGGCGCCCAGGGTGACGCCGCTGAGGGTTACCAAAAACGTGATCAATGCGGCGTCGCGGTGCTGGGGCTGGTCCAGTGCCACTTTGAGGGCTGCGCCAATGGTGCCCAGCAGTGCCAGGCCGGCAATGGCTGCGACCAGCTCTTTGGGGAAGGCGTTGAGCAGGCCCATGATGGTGGCGCCAAACAGGCCCAGCAGGATGTAGATTGCGCCGCAGCACACGGCGGCGGTGTAGCGGCGTGTGGGGTCGGCATGCGCTTGGGGGCCCATGCAAATAGCGGCGGTGATGGCGCTGAGGTTGAGCGCAAAGGCCCCAAAGGGGGCCAGCGCCAAGGTGGCCAGGCCGGTGAGGCTGATGATTTTGGAGATGGGGATGCCCGCATCGCCGCCTTGGGCGCGTTGGTCGCCAAAGCCACAGGCTGAGATGGCGGCCACGCCGGGCAGGTTTTGTGACGCCATGGTGACCACCAGCAGCGGCAAGGCCAGGCTGACCAAGGCCTGCCAAGACCAAGCGGGCTGGGTCCAAACCGGCAAGGTCAGGCCCCAGTGAATGCCTGCGCTGGAAAATCCGGTGGTGAATGCGACAAACACAGTGGCGATGAGCAAGGTCAGGGGCACGGCGTAGCGTGGAGCCCAGCGTTGGCTGAGCAAGTAGGCCATGAGCATGGTGAGGACCAAGCCGGGCGCGCTTTGGGCGGCAAGAAAGCCCGCGAGGCTGAATTTGGCCAGTACGCCTGCCAGCAGGGCCGAGGCAATGGCTTGGGGGATGTGGTGCATCAGGCGTTCAAACCAGCCGGTCAGGCCCAGCAGGGTGATGAGCAGGGCGCAGGCTAAGAACGCGCCTACGGCGTCGTGCATGGTGAATCCGCCCGCAATGCCGGCACTGGCCAGCACCGCCGCGCCGGGCGTGCTCCAGGCGACCATAACGGGTTTGCGCAGCCACAGGGAGGGCAGCAGGGTGCAAAGCCCCATGCCCAGGCCGAGGGCCCACATCCAAGAGGCGATGACTGCTTGGCTGGCACCAAAGGCCTGGGCGGCCTGAAAAACTATCGCAATCGAGCTGGTAAACCCGACCAGCACGGCCACAAAGCCAGCGGTCAGGGTGGACAGACTCAGATCACGAAAGAATTGCATGGCGCTTAAATTTCAATTTTGGAGCCCATTTCCACCACGGAGTTGTTGGGGAGTTTCAGAAAGTCTGCCGCCGCGCTGGCGTTGCGGTGCATTTGGGCGAAGAGTTTTTCGCGCCAAGGTGCCATGCCTTCGCCGATGGTGGGGACGATGATGTCGCGTGACAGGAAGTAGCTGGTGGTCATGGCATGCAGTGTGCAGCCACGGCCTTTGATGAGCTCCAACGCTTTGGGAATGTCGGGGTTGTTCTTGAAGCCGTAGTGGATGGTGATTTGCCAGCAGTCGTGGCCCAAGGCGTTCATCTCTACGCGCTTGTCCAAACCAATCCACGGGGTTTCGTGGCTGCGCACCGAGACGAACAAGTTGCTCTCGTGCAGCACCTTGTTGTGTTTGAGGTTGTGCAAAAGCGCATTGGGGACGGTGTTGACGTCGGCGGTGAGGAACACCGCTGTGCCTTCTACACGTGTGGGTGGGTTGACGAAAACGGCTTCTAAAAAGCTGGGTAAATCTAAGGCGTCGGCCTTGATTTTTTGGTTCAGCAGGCGTCTGCCGTCTTTCCAGGTCATCATGAGCGTGAAGACGATGCCGCCAATCAGCAGTGGGAACCAGCCGCCATCGAAGAATTTGAGGAGGTTCGACGCCCAAAATGCAAAGTCAACCACGAAGAAAAAGCCGGTGGAAGCAATGCAGACCCACAGCGGGTATTTCCAGCGAAAGCGCAGCACGAAAAACGTCAGTATGGTGGTAATGAGCATGTCGGTGCACACCGCAATGCCGTAGGCTGCGGCCAAATTGCTGGACGATTTGAACATGACGACGGCAAACACAATCGCCACAAACAGCCCCCAGTTGACCAAAGGTAGGTAAATTTGCCCCGTGTCTTTGACGCTGGTGTGCAGCACTTCCAAGCGTGGCAGGTAGCCCAGTTGGATGACTTGTTTGGTGACAGAAAACGCCCCGGTAATCAGCGCTTGCGAGGCAATCACTGCGGCCATGGTGGCCAAGATGACCAAGGGGGCCAGTGCCCAAGCGGGGGCCATTAAAAAGAACGGGTTTTTATAGGCGCTGGGGTCTTGCAACAGCAAGGCGCCTTGGCCGAAATAGTTCATGGTCAGCGCGGGCATCACCACGGCAAACCACGCCAAACGGATGGGTTTTTTACCAAAATGCCCCAAATCTGCGTAGAGCGCCTCGCCACCGGTGACGCACAGTACGACCGCGCCCAAAATGATGAAGGTAACGCCGGGCTGGCTCCACATAAAAGCCACGGCGTAGGCTGGGTTTAAGGCTTTCAAAATTTCAGGGTTGTCCACAATGTGCACGAGACCCAGGGCTGCAATGGTGATAAACCAGATTAAGGTGATGGGGCCAAAAAATTTACCAATACCGGCGGTGCCGCGTTTTTGTACCAAGAACAGGCCGAACAAAATTCCCAAGGTCAGCGGGATGACATAGGGTTTGAGGTCTGGGGTGATGACTTCGAGCCCCTCTACGGCGGACAGCACGGAGATTGCCGGGGTGATGACGCCATCGCCATAAAACAGGCAGGTGCCAAAGATGCCCGTGATGAGCAACACCCGGCGCAGTTGGGGAATGTGTTTGACCGATTGCGAGGCCAATGCCAGCATGGCCACCAAGCCGCCCTCGCCATGGTTGTCTGCACGCAGCACCAAGACGACGTACTTGAGGCTCACAATGACCGTGAGCGTCCAAAACAAAATCGACAAAACGCCGAAAATATTGTCGGGGGTCAGGGGTACGTGGCCAGAGCCAAAGATTTCTTTGACTGCATACAGCACGCTGGTGCCGATGTCGCCATACACCACACCGATAGCGCCTAAGGTAAGCGCACTAAGAGACGATTTTGAAGCTGACACATTCTCACCCGAGACCCCAGAGGCCGCAGGCTCCATTTCATACGGGAGCGCCATTTTGCCTTAATAACCGAGAGGCGAAAAAAGAATCCGGAGTTTTCGGGTTAAATGGCTTATCGTTGTCCACGTGCAACGAATTTCTGCTATATTTTAGGCCTTTTTTTGTGCTTTTTAGGCGTTTTGCGCTATGTGGTGCGTTGTCCCGCTGTAGCAATGCCGTCGGCTTGCTAATCGTAGAGCTCGGCTTGGGGGTCGGTGGCTTCTAGTTCGTAGCTGGCAGCGAGCATGGCCAAGCGGCCAATGACGCCGTACATGTAGAAGCGGTTGGGCGCACTGGCCCCTGGGCGCACGCCGGGTTGGGGCAAGTTGGTGCTGTCGGCAAAGGCCAGCGGCACATAGGAGGAGCCCGGTGCGCTCAGGTCTTCGTTGGCGCCGCGTTCGGCATGGATACGGTAAAAGCCACCCACCACATAACGGTCCATCAGGTAGACCACGGGCTCTGCCACGGCATGGTTGATGCGCTCATTCGTCAGCACCCCCTCTTGCACAATCAGCTCTTGCGCACCTTGGGTGAGTGCCAGGCCGCTGTTTTTTGCATTTTGCAGCCACAGCGGCACTTCTTTGCTGTCGCGCACGCTCATGATGCCTGCGCTGCTGCCTCGGTTATCGGCTTTGACCACCACAAACGGTTTGGCGCTGATGCCGTAGTCTTTGTACTTGCGTTTGATTTTGGTGAGCATGGCCTCTACATGCGTTTGCAGGGCGTCTACCCCTTGGGGGCTGCCCAAATCGATGTTGCTGCTTTTGTCAAACAAGGGCGTGATCAGCCACGGGTCTACGCCAATGAGTTTGCCAAAGCGCTTGGCGATTTCTTCGTACACCTTGAAGTGTGTGCTTTTGCGCCGGGTGCTCCAACTGGCGTGCAGCGGGGGCAGTAAAAATTGCTCGTGCAGGTCTTCCAAAATGCCGGGAATGCCCGAGGCCAGGTCGGTGTTGAGCAAAATGGTGCAGGGTTCAAAGTGGGGCAGGACCAGCCGGCCTTTGTCGCGCACCACGGGCTCTAACACCGTGCGTTCGCCGTTGGGCAGCTCCCAGCTGCTGGTTTGCGTTTGCGCGGGGTTGATGGAGCCTAGGCGCACATTGAGCCCGGCCATGCGGAAAATACGTTGCAGCTGTTCGAGGTTGCTGCGGTAAAACGGATCGCTGGTGTGGTTGTCTGGAATGATCAGTAAGTTGCGGGCTTGGGGGCAGATTTTCTCAATCGCTGCCTGCACCGCCTGCACCGCCAAGGGCAGCATGGCCTCGGTTAAATGGTTCCAGCCCGTGGGGTAGAAGTCGGTGTCCACGGGGGCGAGTTTGAAGCCCGCGTTGCGCACATCGACCGAGGTGTAGAAGGGCGGGGAATGTTCCATCCATTCGAGCCGAAACCAGCGCTCAATGGACGACATAGTGTCTAGCAGGCGTTGCTCCAATTCATTGATGGGGCCTGTTAATGCTGTGACCAAATGCGGAACCATGGGTGTGCCTATCTTTCCTGTTTTTTCCTGTTTTTGCGTTATTGGCGCAGGGCACCATCGCCCAGAACCACGTACTTGAGCGAGGTTAAGCCTTCTAAGCCGACGGGCCCGCGGGCATGGAATTTGTCGGTGCTAATGCCAATTTCTGCGCCCAAACCGTATTCAAAGCCATCCGCAAACCGGGTGCTGGCGTTGACCATTACGCTGGCCGAGTCGACCTCGCGCAAGAAACGCTGGGCATGCAGGTGGTCGCGTGTGACGATGGCATCGGTGTGGTGGGAGCTGAAGTGGTTGATGTGCGCGATGGCCTCTTCCAGTGCCGCCACCACTTTGATGCTGATGATGGGGGCGAGGTACTCCGCATACCAGTCTTCTTCTTGCGCCAACACCCAAGGCGCCGGGGGTGTTGGGTGTGTGTCGTTGCTGGTGTTGGCGTTGGCGTTGGCGTTGGCGGCGCTTGCGGTGCTTTGCGCGTGCGCCTGCAAAATCGCCAAGGCTTGGGCATCGCAGCGCATCTCGACGCCTTTGGCGGCAAAAATGGCGGCGATTTGGGGTAGAAATTCCTGCGCCACGCCTTGGGCCACCAGCAAACTTTCGGCGGCATTGCAGGGGCTGTATTTTTGCGTTTTGGCGTTGTCTACCACGCGCAAGGCCATGGCGGTGTCGCAGGGGTCGTCCACGTAGACATGGCAATTGCCATCCAAGTGCTTGATGACGGGCACCTTGGCGTCGCGGCTGATGCGCTCAATCAGGCCCTTGCCACCGCGCGGAATAATCAGGTCGACAAACTGCGGCATAGTGATCATGGCGCCCACGACTGCGCGGTCCGTAGTGGGCACTAACTGCACCGCATCCTGAGGCAGGCCGCTGTCGCGCAAGGCTTGCTGCACCAGTTGCGCCAGTGCTTTGTTGGACTCAATGGCCTCGGAGCCACCGCGCAAAATGCAGGCGTTGCCGCTTTTGATGGACAGGCTGGCGGCCTCAATGGTGACATTGGGGCGGCTCTCAAACACCATGCCAAACACGCCAATGGGCACCCGCATCTGCCCCACCCGAATGCCGCTGGGCTGCTGGCGCATGCCGATGATCTCGCCCACGATGTCGGGCATGGCGGCGAGCTGTTCGCAGCCACGCGCACAGGTCTCCAAAATGCCTGGCGTGAGTTTAAGTCGGTCCACCATGGGCGCGTCCAAACCGGCTTGCTGGGCGCGCAGCAGATCGCGTTCGTTCGCGGTTTGCAGTGTGGCGACGTTGGCCCGCAGCAGCGCGGCCAGGCGCAGCAGGGTGGTGTTTTTGGTGTGGCTGCTGGCGCGGGCCATTACGCTGGAGGCGGCTTTGGCTTGCGCCCCTAAAGACCAAGCCAAAGTGGTGGCATCGGTGTGGGTTACATCGGTATTCATGGTGTTATTTTCGCATGGCCCCTAAAGCGCAAATTGTGCCTGCAAGTCGCTGGCGGCTCTGTGGGGTTGGGGTTGTGGGGGTGCGTGCGCCCAGGCGGGCTTAGGCATAGGGGTTGGGAAAACCAAGTTGCGTGAGGATGCGAATTTCTTGCGCCTCCATGGCCTCTGCGTCTTCGGTGCTGGTTTCATGGTCCCAGCCTTGGGCGTGCAGCGTGCCGTGGACGATGAGGTGGGCGTAGTGGGCTTGCAGGGTTTTGCCTTGCGCCTGGCTTTCTTGGGCGACCACGTTGGCGCACAGCACCAGGTCGGCGCAGACGGTGGGCGCTTGGCTGTAGTCAAAGGTGAGCACGTTGGTGGCGTAGTCTTTTTGGCGGTAGTCGCGGTTGAGGGTTTGGCCCTCTTCGCTGCCTACGATGCGCACGGTGATAGTGGCATCGCGCGCGAGTGCGTGGCGAATCCAGCGCTGGACTTTCTGCCTGGGCAGGGCGCTGCGGTGGGTGGGGGCGTTTTCGACGGTGCCGAATTGCAGCGAAAACTCTAGGTTTTTAAGGGGCTGGCGCATGGTGTGGGTGGTTGCTAGGGGGTGGTGGCGGCGAGTGCGTCAAGCTCGGCCAAGCGCTCGGCATCGTAGGCCTCCACAATGTGGGCCACCAAGGGGTGGCGCACGATGTCGGCACTGGTTAAGTGGGTAATGGCAATGCCGGGCACGCGGCGCAGAATGCGTTCGGCCTCGACCAGGCCGCTGCGCTGTGCTTTGGGCAGGTCGATTTGGCTGATGTCGCCGGTGATCACGGTTTTGGTGCCAAAGCCCACGCGGGTGAGGAACATTTTCATCTGCTCTGGGGTGGTGTTTTGGGCTTCGTCGAGGATGACAAAGGCGTTGTTCAGGGTGCGTCCGCGCATGAAGGCCAGCGGTGCAATTTCGAGGGCTTGGCGCTCGAACGCTTTGTGCACTTGGTCGTAGCCCATGAGGTCGTAGAGCGCGTCGTACAAGGGCCGGAGGTAGGGGTCTACTTTTTGGTTGAGGTCGCCGGGCAAAAAGCCCAGGCGCTCGCCCGCTTCGACTGCGGGGCGGGTCAGCACGATGCGTTGCACGCTGCTGCGGTTCAGGGCGTCCACCGCAGCGGCCACGGCGAGGTAGGTTTTGCCGGTGCCCGCCGGGCCAATGCCCAGCGTAATGTCGTATTCGGCGATGTTGTCCAGGTAGAGCGCTTGGTTGCGGGTGCGCGGTTGCAGGTCGGAGCGCCGGGTGGACAGGCTGGGGCCTTGGCTGTCGTCGGCGCTGCCGTCGCCTGCGAGCATGAGTTGTACGGTGGAGGCTGCGATGGGGCGGGCGGCGATTTCGTACATGGCTTGGACGATTTCCATGGCGCGTTGGGCCCGGGCTTTGTTGCCTTCGATTTTGAATTGCTCTTGGCGGTGGCTAATGCGCACCTCCAAGGCCAGCTCTAAGCTGCGCAGATGGGCATCGGTGGGACCACAAAGGTGCGATAGCCGCGTGTTGTTCAGCGGGCTAAAGAGGTGTTTGAGAATCAAGTTGATAATTCCTCAGGGCAAAATTAATTACTCGCATGATAGGCAAAAAATGATTGGCAGGCTCTCTGGTATTTTGAGTGACAAAAATCCCCCGCAAATCATCGTCGATTGCGCCGGTGTGGGCTACGAGGTGCAGGTGCCCATGAGCACTTTTTATAACTTGCCCGCAGACGGCCAGCGGGTGGTGTTGCTCACGCATTTTGTGGTGCGTGAGGATGCGCAAATTTTGTACGGATTTGGCACGGCCACCGAGCGCGAGGGGTTTCGCGAATTGATCAAAATCTCTGGCGTGGGGCCCCGCACGGCGCTGGCGGTGCTCTCGGGCATGAGCGTGGCAGATTTGGCGCAGGCGGTGACTTTGCAAGAGGTGGGGCGCTTGGTGAAGGTGCCCGGCATCGGCAAAAAAACCGCCGACCGCTTGCTGCTAGAGCTCAAGGGCCGCTTGGGGCCAGATATAGGCGCACCCCTTGGCGCCAACCACGG
Source organism: Rhodoferax sp. (assembly GCA_044369275.1). Lineage (GTDB taxonomy): Bacteria > Pseudomonadota > Gammaproteobacteria > Burkholderiales > Burkholderiaceae_C > Allorhodoferax. Next base: position 1,174 of record JBIPME010000021.1, on the reverse strand, counting down.
CGCGCAGGCCGACATTTTGCAAGCCCTGCTGGCCTTGGGGTACAACGACAAAGAGGCCAACGCCGCGCTCAAAGCATTGCCGCCGGATGTGGGCGTGAGCGACGGGATTAAGCTGGCGCTGCGGGCCTTGACCAAGTAATGCCACGCAGCGGGCCTGCACCTGCGGTGCAAGCCGGCTGCGAACGCTGGCGTGCGGTCTTTGGCTTTGTGTGGTTCTTATTGCGCCTCGCGCACCACACGGCCATTGACGGCCTGCACGGGGCGGGCATTCATGGGGAAAATCTGCGTAAACAACCTGTGCTGCGCTTTGGCGATTTCTACGGGGGTCTTGAGCACCATCCACAACACGCCTTCGCTGCATGGCGGCGTGGTCAACGAGCCCATGAACTGGTAGTAGCGCTGGTCGGTGGGCAAAAATTCGTTCACATTGAGCGAATCTGCGGGCATGCTGACGCGGTCCCCGCTGTCTAGGGGCATGTAAGTCCAGATTTTGTTGATAAAGGCATTGGCCTCGCCGGGTTCCATCAAAACGCCCACCACCGCGAGTTGCCCCGCATCGTTTTTGTGCACCAAATGCGCCACCATGGCTGAGCGTTTGAAGTTAATTTGCTCTTCTGACGGGGTGTGGAAGTGGAATTGCAAGAGTTGGTAGCGTGCGCCGCGCACGGTAATGGAGTTGTTGCCTTCCACGTTGACTTGGATGGTGTGGCCGTTGTTGACCACCACGCCATTGCTGGGGGTGTAGTTGAACTGAATGGCCTCGACCGGGCCGGCCAAGGTGGTGCCATTTTGAATATTGATGGGCGATTGGCGCTTGCCCAGTGCACAGAGGTTGAATTCAGGCTTGAGATTGCCCCAAGCGGCGGGGCCCGCCTCGCCCTCATAGCCCCAATGCGGCTCGCCCCCATGCCCACCGCTGGCGTGGCTGGCTGCGGCCACTGCGACCGCACCCCGATGGCCCGCTTTGGCTTGCGTATATTCCCGGCTATGGCGCGGGTTGACTGGCGCACCAGAAGGGTTGCTGGCACCGTGGCTGCTGACGGTGACAGTCAGCTTCTTGTTCGGGGCCACGCTGGTGCCCAAGGCTTCGCGGACTTGGTTGCCAACGTCTTTGGGGTTGGATGCGGAGCTGGCGTTAATTTCGCCCAACACTTGTTTTTTGGAGGGCGGCGCG
>JBIPME010000327.1:0-3352 GCA_044369275.1 Rhodoferax sp. | reverse complement strand
TGGTGTCGTGCGAAGAATATAAGGCCCAAACTCATCGCCAAACCACCATTCAGGCCCCACCACTTGGAAAGACTCGACATCAAAGTCAGAACCGGTCAGGTAACGCTTGGCCGTGTTTTCGTTTTGAATGAAAAAAGGCACTTTGCGGTCTGGGTCGTGCAAAAAAGTGGTCTTGCCCAAAGCGGTCTTGCCGCTCTTCCAGTCCGGCTTGATGTGGTGGACCATGAGCAACGCGTCCATGGAGTTGACTTTGTTGCCAAAGCCGTTGTCGGTGAGCGCAAGGAAGCTGCCGTCGCCCAGGGCGTGAATACCCGAAAAGCCCTGAACGGCTTGGCCTTTGAGCGGTAAAAATCCGCCTGAGGCGCGGGGGTTTTTAGGGTCACCTACAAAGCTGTTCGCCGCCACGCTGCCCAGCTTTTCAACCCGCTGGCGCGGGTCGTTGGCAAATTTGCCGCTGGTGGTAAACAATGCGCCCGCATCTTTGGGCGCAGTTGCGGTGGTGTTGAATGGCAGGTAGGCATGGCCGACCAAGGTGGGGGTTACTTCGGTTTGCGCCAATACAGCGCTTGCCAACAGGCCCAACACTACGGAAACAGAGGTGCGTTGCATGATTTTCTTTAAGAGTGGAGGAATGCACGCAATCCTACGCAACCATTATGAAAAACCCGTGAAAATTAACCTTTACGCTTAACCTTTACGGCGCAGCAGCGCCCAAACACGCGGCAGCAGCAAGCACGCCACTGCCACCGCCAACAGAACGGCGGACATAGGCCGTTCAATGAAAATGGACCAATGGCCTTCGCCAATGGACAGGGCGTTGCGCATTTGCGCCTCGGCCAAGGGGCCCAAAATCATGCCCACGATCACGGGTGCCACGGGGAAGTCATAGCGGCGCATCAACACACCCATGAGGCCAATGCCGTACATCAGCAGCAAATCAAAGCCGCTTTGGCGCATGCCATAGACACCGACGGTGGCAAAAATCAAAATGCCCGCGTACAGCTGCGGCTTGGGTATTTTGAGCAGCTTCACCCACAGGCCCACCAGCGGCAAATTGAGCACCAGCAACATGATGTTGCCAATGTAGAGCGATGCGATCAGCGCCCACACCAAGTTAGACGATGTTTGAAACAACTGCGGCCCTGCTTGGATGCCGTAATTTTGCAAAGCCGACAACAAAATAGCCGCCGTCACTGAAGTGGGAATACCCAAGGTCAACAGCGGCACCAAGGTGGCCGTCACCGCTGCGTTGTTGGCCGCCTCGGGGCCTGCCACGCCTTCAATCGCGCCCACCGTGCCGAACTCTTCGGGATGTGAAGACAGTTTTTTCTCCGTCGCGTAGCTCAAAAATGTGGGGATTTCAGAGCCACCCGCCGGAATGGTGCCAAACGGAAACCCCATGAATGTGCCACGCAACCAAGCGGGCCAGGAACGCCGCCACTCTTGGCGGGTCATGTGCGCGCTGCTGAGGTGGTTGAGCTCAACTTGGTTGCGGCCCTCGTACATGGCGTTGTAAATCACCTCGCCCACGGCAAACAAGCCCACCGCAATCAGCACCACCTCGATGCCGTCCATCAGCTCAGGAATACCGCCCGTGTAGCGCAGCTGGCCAGAGATTTGGTCCATGCCGATCAGGCCCGCAGCCAAGCCCAGCAACAACGCGGTGATGCCGCGCAGCGCGCTTTGGCCCAGCACCGCACTCACGGTAATAAAAGCCAACAACATCATGCAGAAATACTCAGGCGGCCCCAGCTTGACAGCGAACTCCGCCACGATGGGCGCAAACAAAGTCACCAATACCGTGGCAATCGTGCCTGCCACAAACGAGCCAATGGCTGCCGTGGCCAAGGCCGCACCCGCACGCCCGCTCTTGGCCATCTTGAAGCCTTCTAGCGCGGTGACCATGGTGCCCGTTTCACCGGGGGTGTTGAGCAAGATGGAGGTGGTGGAGCCACCGTACATGGCGCCGTAGTAAATGCCAGCAAAAAAGATCATCGACGCGGTCGGATCGACCTGCGAGGTGATGGGCAGCAGCATGGCCACGGTCACCGCAGGCCCTATGCCCGGCAACACGCCAATGGCGGTGCCCAGTGCGCAGCCCACAAAGGCCCACAACAAATTTATCGGCGTTGCGGCAGTGGCAAAGCCGCCCAGTAGTTGAGCCCAAGTGTCCATCATGATGCAGTGCTAACGAGAGATTAGAGCCAGCCCGTGTGGGTCAGGCCGGGAAGATTGATTGACAAAAGCTTGCTAAAAAGCCAATACACAGGCGCGGCGATGAGCAGGCCGGTCACCGCGTCTACCAGGGTTTGGCGCAGGCCCCCTGTGGGTTTGCCCTCAGACAAACGCAAACCGCGCACGGCCAACACAAAGCACAAAGCGCAGCTCAGGATAAAGCCCAGCGTGGTGAGCAGCAAAGCATTGGCCAGCACCCCCGCAGACACCCAGGCCGTGGCATGCCAATCGGCAGGGGCTTTGGGTGGCTCTGGCATATCCTGGTAGCCGCCATGAAACGCCTGCCACAAGAGCAAACCACCACACACCAGCAAACCCACAGCCACAGCCCAAGGCAAAAAGTTGGGGCCTACACCGCCGTAGCCAGCCTCTGACGATATGGAGCGTGCGCCCCACATCAGCAACAAGGCCAACGCCACACAGCCAGCGCCCATCCACACTTGGGGGCGAGAAACAGAAGCGTTTGCCATTGTGTTTAGACCATGCCCGCTTTGACCATGGTGGCACGCAAGGATGCGAACTCTTGGTCCACAAAAGCACCAAACTCATCGCCTGTCATGACGGCAGAAGTCCAGCCGTTTTTAGCCAATGAATCGGCCCACGATTTGGAGCGTGACGCTTTCACCACCAGTTCAATCAGCGCCTTGCGTTGTGCAGGCGTAAGGTCTGGCGCACCGTACACGCCGCGCCAGTTGCCGATCTCGACGTTAAAGCCCTGCTCTTTGAGCGTGGGGATGTTCAAGCCCTTCAGGCGTGCCGCAGAGGTCACCGCGATGGGGGTCATCTTGCCGGCTTCAATGTATTGCTGAAACTCGCTGTAACCGCTGCCGCCCACGGTGACGTTGCCGCCCAAAATAGCAGCCACGGCCTCACCGCCGCCACGGAAAGCCACATAGTTAATTTTGGAAGCATCCACACCCGCTTCACGCGCCAACATGGCCGCGGCGATGTGCTCGGTGGAACCACGTGAACCGCCGCCCCACTTGATGCTGCCGGGGTCTTTCTTGAGCTGCGCGATCACCTCTTTCATGTTTTTGTAAGGCGAATTGGCGGGCAACACAAACACGTTGTACTCGGTGGTCAAGCGGGCCAGGGGGGTCACTTTGTCTAAGCTCAC
>JBIPME010000326.1:0-3354 GCA_044369275.1 Rhodoferax sp. | reverse complement strand
CCTTGGACAACGTCATGCTCGGCGCAGAACCCCACTGGCTACTCACCAGCGCCCAGAAAAAAGTGCGCCGCAGCCTCGACAAACTCATGCAATCCACGGGCCTGCAAGTGCGCCTGAACACCTTGGTACGCGACCTGCCCGTAGGCGAGCGCCAACGTTTAGAAATTCTCAAAACCCTGTACCGTGGCGCAGAAATCCTCATCCTCGACGAGCCCACTGCCGTACTCACGCCGCAAGAAACCGAACAACTCTTCAAAGTCTTGCGCACCTTGCGCGAACAAGGCACCACCATCTTGCTGATCACCCACAAACTCAAAGAAGTGATGCAGCTCTGTGACCAGGTCACCGTGATGCGCGCCGGGCGGGTCACCCAAGAAACCCCCATCGCCCAAGCCTCCATTGAAATACTGGCACAAGCCATGGTCGGGCGCAGCGTCAACGTGGCGCGTGTTGACGACCCCGAGCGCCCCGCCATCGGCGACATCGTGCTGCGCGCACAAGGCCTGCGGGTCGTAGACGCCCTCAAGGTAGTGCGCTTAGAAAACTTCAACCTCGAACTGCGTGCAGGCGAAATCGTGGGCATCGCAGGCGTGTCGGGCAACGGCCAAAGTGAAGCCCTCGAAGTCCTCAGCGGCTTGCTTAGCCCCCAACAAGGCAAACTGCAAATCGGCACGCACACCTTCCGACACAGCCGCTGGCTGAACCCCAGAACAGCACGCCAACTCGGCCTGGCGCATGTCCCCGAAGACCGCCATGCACGCGCCATGGTCATGGACTTTGCCGCTTGGGAATCCGCCGTACTGGGCTACGACGGCCTCCCCACCTTTAACCGCTGGGGCTGGATGCGCCGCCAAAACATGCGGAAAATCACCGCCAACCTGATGCAAAAATTTGACATCCGCCCCAAAAACCCCATGCTGCTCAGCGGCAAATTCTCGGGCGGCAACCAACAAAAACTCGTGCTTGCACGGGAAATGGGGGTCGGCCCCAAAGTCTTGCTGGTGGGCCAACCAACACGGGGCGTTGACATTGGTGCCATCGAATTTATTTACAACCAACTGCGTGAAATGCGCGATGCAGGCTGCGCCATTGTGGTTGTTTCCAGCGAATTGGATGAAATTTTGGCCCTCGCCGACCGCATCATCGTCATGCACCAAAGCCGCGTCAGTGGCACTTTAGCCATTGCCGACTGCACCGAAGCCAAACTCGCAATGCTCATGAGCGGAGCCAGCCTATGAAAACAAACTACCCCCTGCCCCGCTGGGCAGACTTGGTGCTGCTGCCCGCAGTGTGCCTGCTCATCGCCCTGCTCGTGTGCGCCGGCATTATTGCCTTGGTCGGCCAAGACCCGCTGAGTGTGCTTGAAGTGCTCATCTCCGGCGCCTTTGGTTCCCAACGCGGCATTGGCTACACCTTGTACTACGCAACCTCCTTCATCTTCACCGGACTGGCCGTGGCGGTGGCCCTGCATGGGGGCCTGTTCAACATTGGCGGCGAAGGCCAGGCCATGCTCGGTGGGCTGGGCGCTGGTTTGGCGGGCTTATGGTTCTCCCACACCCTGCCCGCTTGGCTGATGCTGCCCTTGATGGTGCTCAGTGCGGCGGCCTTTTCCGCCGCTTGGGCTGCGGTGCCGGGTTACTTGCAAGCCTACCGAGGCAGCCACATCGTCATCACCACCATCATGTTCAACTTCATCGCCAGCAGCCTCTTGGTCTACCTCCTGGTCAACCACCTGCGCCCTGCGGGCTCCATGGCAGTCGAAAGCGCCAGCTTTGCCAGCAGCGCCAAACTCCCTGCGCTGCACGAAGTCTTGGCCCTGGTAGGCATTGCGTGGAGCCCCTCCCCCCTGAACCTCAGCCTCATTTTGGCCTTAGGCGCGGCGCTGTGGGTCTACCTGTACTTGTGGCGCAGCCGGGCAGGCTACCAACTGCGCGCCGTAGGGTCCAGCCCCAGCGCAGCCGAATACGCAGGCATACGCAGCAAAACCAAACTCATTGCCGCCATGGCCCTGTCAGGCAGCTTAGCGGGCATGGTCGGCATCAATGAAATTGCAGGCGTCCATGGCCGCTTGTTGCTAGAGTTTGTGGGGGGCGCGGGCTTTACGGGCATTGCCGTCTCGCTCATGGGGCGCAACCACCCCGTGGGCATTATTTTCGCCAGCCTGCTGTTTGGCGCGCTGTTCCAAGGCGGTGCCGAAGTGGCCTTCGAAGTGCCCGGCTTTAGCCGCGACATGGTGGTCATGCTCCAAGGCTTCATCGTCTTATTCTCGGGTGCCATGGTCTACGTTATCGCCCCGCGCTTGGGTTGGATCTTGGCGCGCGTCTTCAAAATAGGAGTGCAACATGGATGAAACCCTGCTCTTGGCCATGGTTGCCTCAACCCTGCGCGTCTCTACGCCCCTCATCTTTTGCGCCTTGGCAGGTATGTTTGCCGAGCGCTCTGGCGTCGTCGACATTGGCTTAGAAGGCAAAATGCTCTTCGCCGCTTTTACCGCTGGCGTCTGCGGCAGCGTCTGGGGCTCTACCAGCCTGGCACTGCTCGCGGCCATGGGCACGGGCGTGCTCCTGTCTTGGCTGCACGGCTTTGCCTGCGTCAGCCACCGGGGCGACCAAGTCGTAAGCGGTGTGGCCATCAACATCATTGCCGCAGGCATGACCGCGGTGTTAGGCATTGCTTGGTTTGCCCAAGGCGGGCAAACCCCACCATTGGGCGATGCGGTGCGCCTCACCCCCATGCTGGGCGACCTGCAAAACCAAATCGCCACCTGGCCTGTGGCTGGCCCCCTGATTGCGCAAGGACTGCTGGGCCACAACGCGCTGGTCTACTTGGCCTTAGGCCTGGTCCCCGCGAGCTGGTGGCTTTTATTCCGTACACGCTTTGGACTGCGGCTGCGCGCCGTAGGCGAAAACCCCAAAATGGTAGAGGCCGCAGGCGTCTCGGTGCACAAACTACGCTACACCGCGCTCACCCTCAATGGGCTCTTGTGCGGCTTAGCGGGCGCTTACCTGGTCTTGGTCCAAAGCGCTGCCTTTGCACCCAACATGACCGCTGGCCGTGGCTTTATGGCCTTGGCCGCCCTGATTTTTGGCCGCTGGCATCCCTTGGGTGCCTTCTTAGCCTGCCTCTTATTTGGCTTTTTAGATGCAGCCGCTATCCGCTTGCAAGGCGTGCAGATTACGGGCTGGGGCGAGGTTCCCGTGCAGCTCATTCAAGCTCTGCCCTACATCCTGACCGTCATCTTGCTGGCAGGCTTTATTGGCAAAGCCATAGCACCACAAGCCCTAGGCCGCCCTTATACGCAAGACAACTAAAAACAAGCGCAAAAAGCAAACTAGCGAAATTCAGCGCTAGTTT
>JBIPME010000324.1:0-3357 GCA_044369275.1 Rhodoferax sp. | reverse complement strand
GGCCCAACCATTTGCACATCAGCCGTGGCAGCTGGCCCTTGCGCGCCATTGATCTGGATTGCAACCACATTCCCGATGCCGCCATGACGCTGGCTGTCATGGCGCTGTACGCCGATGGCACCAGCACTTTGCGCAACATCGCAAGCTGGCGCGTGAAGGAAACCGACCGCATCAGCGCCATGGCAAAAGAGCTGCAAAAACTGGGTGCCAAGGTGGTTGAAGGCCCCGATTTTCTGGCAATCACCCCACCCGCACAGCTGCAAGATTGGCAAGCTGCCAGCGTACACACCTACGACGACCACCGCATGGCCATGTGCTTTTCGCTCGCAGCATTCAACCCCGCCGGGCTGCCGGTGCGCATTGAAGACCCGAAATGCGTTGCCAAAACTTTCCCCGACTATTTTGAAACCCTGTTCCAAGTCACCCAAACCAGCCCAGCGCGTATTCCGGTGCTCTGCATCGACGGTCCCACCGCATCGGGCAAAGGTACTTTGGCGGCCCTGTTGGCCCAGCGGCTGGGCTACCATTTTTTGGATTCTGGGGCGCTGTACCGCATTACCGGTTTGGCCGCCACGCGTGCGGGCATTGCGCTGGAGCTGGCGCAGCAAGCGCGCATTGCGGCCTTGGTGGGTGAACTGCACATTCGCTTTGAGGGGCAGCAAATTTGGCTCAACCAAGAAGACGTAAGCCAGACCATCCGCACCGAAGAGGCGGGCATGAATGCCTCCAAAATCTCTGCTTTCCCGCAGGTGCGTGCAGCTTTGGTGCAGTACCAGCGCGATTTCCGTAAGATTCCAGGGCTCGTGGCCGATGGGCGTGATATGGGAGAAGTTATTTTCCCCGACGCGCCGCTCAAGGTTTTTCTCACCGCCAGCGCGGCCCGCAGGGCGCAGCGCAGGCATGCGCAATTGTTGGGCAGAGGAATATCAGCTACACTGGAAGACTTGCGCTCAGATTTAGAGGCCCGTGATGCACGCGATTCGTCGCGCAGTGTCGCACCCCTGAGGGCCGCGCAAGACGCCAAGCTGCTAGACAATTCCGATTTGTCCGTGGAAGCCTCCATAGACATCGTGTTGGCCTGGTGGCAAAGCCAACAAGCTTTCAAGTCCGCTTGAAAGTGGGTTGGAACTTGGTTGTAAGCTGGTTCAAAGCGGTACAAAACCCCAGCGCTTAGTGCTGTTTCGTGCCGTTTTGCAAAGAGAGACGCAAAGTGTAAAAGCTTTGCATGGTCCCCAAAACACGCTTCGCGCAGCAACGCATCGGTTTTGGGGTTCGACAACTTAACCCCACGGCGAAAGCCGTAAATTAACTTGCGGTCAAACCCGCACGCATCCATGTCTGAATCATTCGCAGCCCTATTTGAAGAATCTCTACAACGCTCAGAAATGCGCACCGGTGAAGTTATCACCGCTGAAGTCATTCGCATTGAGCATAGCTTTGTTGTGGTCAACGCTGGCCTCAAATCTGAAGCCTATGTACCCATTGAAGAATTTAAAAGCGACAAAGGCGAACTCGAAGTCCAAGTAGGTGACTTCGTTTCTGTTGCTATCGACTCCGTCGAAAATGGCTATGGCGACACCATCTTGTCGCGCGACAAAGCCAAGCGCTTGGCCTCTTGGATGAGCCTGGAGAAAGCCTTGGAATCCGGCGAGTTCGTAACCGGCACCACCAGCGGCAAAGTCAAAGGCGGCCTGACCGTTTTGGTCAACGGCATCCGCGCCTTCTTGCCAGGCTCTTTGGTAGACACCCGTCCCACCAAAGACCTGTCCCCGTACGAAAACAAAACCCTTGAGTTCAAGGTTATCAAGCTGGACCGCAAGCGCAACAACGTCGTGTTGTCACGCCGTGCCGTGGTTGAAGCTTCCATGGGCGCAGAGCGCGCCAACCTGATGTCCACCCTCAAAGAAGGTTCCGTGGTTCAAGGTGTGGTTAAAAACATCACCGAATACGGTGCTTTCGTGGACTTGGGCGGTATCGACGGTTTGCTGCACATCACCGACATGGCATGGCGCCGTGTTCGCCACCCTTCCGAAGTGGTGCAAGCAGGGCAAGAAATCACGGCAAAAATTCTCAAGTTCGACACCGACAAAAACCGTGTCTCCTTGGGCCTCAAGCAAATGGGCGACGACCCATGGATGGGCGTCAATCGCCGCTACCCCCAAGGCACCCGCATGTTTGGCAAGATCACCAACATCGCCGACTACGGCGCATTTGTGGAACTCGAGCCCGGCATCGAAGGTTTGGTGCACGTGTCTGAGATGGACTGGACCAACAAAAACGTTGCACCAAGCAAAATCGTTGCGCTGGGTGACGAAGTCGAAGTCATGGTTCTCGAAATCGACGAAGACAAACGCCGCATCAGCTTGGGCATGAAACAGTGCAAAGCCAATCCATGGCAAGAGTTTGCGCAAAACACCAAACGCGGCGACCGCGTCAAAGGCCCGATCAAATCGATCACAGACTTTGGTGTGTTCGTTGGCTTGGCCGCCGGTATCGATGGCTTGGTGCACTTGTCTGACCTGTCTTGGAACGAAACCGGCGAAGCCGCTGTGCGTGAATTCAAGAAAGGCCAAGAAGTTGAAGCCTTGGTGTTGGCCGTCGATGTGGACCGTGAGCGCATCAGCTTGGGTATCAAGCAACTGGACTCTGACCCCTTCACCACCTTTGCCGCTATCAATGACAAGGGCCAAAGCGTCACCGGTAAAGTAAAAACCGTGGATGCCAAAGGCGCCGAAATTGATTTGGGCGACGACATTTTGGGTTATTTGCGCGCCTCTGAAATCAGCCGTGACCGTGTGGAAGATGCCCGCAATGTGCTCAAAGAAGGTGACGAAGTGACGGCAGTGATCGTTAACGTAGACCGTAAAACACGCAATATTCAGCTCTCGATCAAGGCCAAAGACGCTGCCGATCAGAACGAAGCTATGCAAAACCTGAGCCAGCAATCTGCCCGTGAAAATGCAGGTACGACCAGCCTAGGCGCATTGTTGCGTGCAAAGTTGGACAACAACTGATCTTTCAGTTGTAAGCCCTAACCTCAGCGATCGACCAGATTTTCTCGTCGATCGCTTTGTATTTTTTACGACACCTCCCATGACACGCTCCGACCTTGTAGAAGAACTCGCGAACCGTTTTAGCCAGTTGACCCACCGTGACGCCGAATTTACCGTGAAGGCTATTTTGGATGCCATGAACGACACCTTGGTCAAAGGCAATCGCATCGAAATCAGAGGTTTTGGAAGTTTTTCCATAAGCCATCGCCCGCCGCGCATAGGTCGAAATCCGCGCAGTGGTGAAAGTGTTCAAATTCCCGAAAAACGCGTGCCCCATTTCAAACCCGGTAAAGCTTTGCGTGAA
>JBIPME010000325.1:0-3357 GCA_044369275.1 Rhodoferax sp. | reverse complement strand
GGGCGTTTTTATTGGAATATTTGTCAAGTTTTTCTTTGGAGTATTGCAATAATACTTTTGTTTATGCTGATTGGCGGATTTTTTGCAATGTTTTTTATGCTTGGATCCAAATTTTTCCCAAGTTTTGATTTGAATGATGGATTAAAAAAAATCATTTTTCTAGTTACTTTCTTTGTTTTTTACGTTTTTTACTTGGTCGTCATGACAGGCTATGCCAAGGCAAAATTTCAAAACCTTATTTGGTCCAACACCCGCAGCGCGAATTTGCAATTTAACAGCAGCTTGGCGTATATACCCTATACGCGCCTAGTGTTTAGCAATTGGTTTTTCATGGTGATCACCTTGGGATTTTTCTGGCCTTTTGCAGAAATGCGCAGACTGCGCATGCAGTTGCAAGCCATTCAAATTACGGTGCAAGGCTCGGTAGACGAATGGGTTACAGCCAGCCCCAACCCGCACGGTACGGGTGTGTTGGGTGACGCTGCCGGGGACTATTGGGGCATCGACATCGGTGTGTAAGTACGCGCATCTAACCCAATGAACCACACAAGCACTTTTCCTGGCAGCAGCGCTGCCTTACCGACGACCTGGTTTGATGGCCGCTCGCCCAAGCCCCACCCGGCCAGCCTGCACGTGCTGGGCGACCAACTTCTGCTAACCACAGAGGACGGTGTCAAAACCTACGCCCTACGCGCCGTGCGTTGGCCTGAGCGCCGCAGCGCGGGCGCGCGTCTATGCAGCCTGCCCGATGGCAGTTTGTTAGAGCACAGCGACGGCCCGGCCTGGGACGCTTGGTACCAAGCCCAAGGTCTGGGCCACAGCTGGGCCGTGGCTTGGGCATTAAGTTGGCGCACGGCGGGCATGGCGCTGCTAGCCTGCATTGTTTTGGTGGTCTGTTTTTGGTTTTGGGGCATTCCCGTCCTCACCCACTACGTGGTGCAGTGGCTGCCCCCCAGCGTGGAGCAGCGCATAGGCCAGCAAGCCTTGGCGCAAATCCAAGAGCGCTGGCTCAAACCCAGCGCGCTCAAGCCTGTTGAGCAGGCGCAATGGCGCGCACGCTTTAACGCCGCAGCGCAGCGTGCCTATGGCGCAAAAGCACCTGCGTGGCAGCTGCATTTTCATGAAGCACCTTTTTTGGGCCCCAACGCCTTTGCCTTGCCCGGCGGGGAAATCGTGGTCACCGATGAATTGGTCAAGCTCTTGCAAGACCAGCCTGACGCTTTGCTGGGCGTGCTAGGCCACGAGTTGGGGCATGTGCAGCACCAGCATGGCATGAAAATGGCGGTCAGAGTCGGTTTGGTGGGGGCTGTGACGGGCGTTTTGCTGGGGGACGCAGGCACCCTGTTGGCCACCGTGCCCAGTTTGTTGCTCACACAAGGCTATTCGCGTGACAGCGAACGCGAGGCCGACCAAGCCGCTGCTGTTATGTTGCACCGCAACGGCATTTCTCCGAGCGCAATGGCGCTGTTTTTTGAGCGCATACGCAATCCAAAGCCTTCTGAGAAGCCCCAACACCAAGAGCTCTTGCCCATTAGCATCTCCAGCCACCCCGCAGACGCTGAGCGCATCGCCTTTTTCCGCAACTGGACCCCTGCACAGCCCTGATGAGACCAAGGCCTACATGCTGTGCAGAGAGCGCCCAGCAGCGGCAGCAACCGCGCAGATGGCGTGAAGCGCCTCGGTCAACTAAGGGGCGGCGGCAGTCACGGTGATCAAAGGCAGGGCGGTGGTGGTGCCCACTTCGGCGTTGGTCAAGCCTGCCACCAACGCGCTGCCCGACGCCGCCTTGCTGGCCAGCTTCATTGGCACCGGCAGCAGCTTTTTGGCGTTCGCCGCACTGGCCGCAAAACGCGGCCTAGCGTATGCCGCCTTGCCGGGCAAAAGCTTTTACTTCTTGGGCGGCCTGACCGAAACCACCTAGACCATTACCGTGTTTGCCGCCTTGTGCGTGTGGGTTGAGCACTTTGCGGTGTTGGCTTATGGGTTTGCGGGGTTGTGTGCCATCACCACGATGGATGCGGGTTTTGTCTGGGTATCGGCGGTTGGGGTGAGGTCAAGCCGCAACTTAGCCCCCTACGGGCGAGCAAATTTCCACCAACGTTCCATCAGGGCAACGGACATAAGAGACAACTTGCCCCCATGGCTTTGTCTCAGGCTCTTTCAACTCGGTGGCACCAGCTGCTAGGGCTTTGGCATGCGCCTCGGCAACAGACAGCGTAACCAACGCTATTTCGACGCCAAGGGGTTTGCTGGATTCACTTGCTGCGACAAAACCCGCAGGAAAATTCGCATTCCCAAGTTCGTGCGATGCAAAGGCAAGCGTTGTTTCTCCCGTTTCAAGTTCGCCATAGTCGCCCGACTCATGCAGAAATCGGCGTGATAAACCGAATGCACTTTCAAAAAATGTCAGTGATTCAGCAACATGAGGAACGTAGATGATTGTGTAGCCGAGTTTCATGCGTTGTCCTGTTTGGTGGCCTGCAAAGCAAGCAATAAATATTGAGCCAACTTTTTGTCCTTGATCTGAGAGACAGACATCAACTTGACGTGCCGACGCCCCTTTCCTGTCCCTTCAAGAAACCCGAAAGGGTCATTGATTTTTGCACCGTTTCCGAATTCGACGGTTACGTGCGCTTTGTAAACGAACACGCCACCAAACTGAACGCCGGATGTAAACAAGATGCCGCCATACTTGACTTCTTCTGACGTTGTTTCAAAAGTGTTGTTTACCAAGGTTCGAACGGCTTCGACGATCTCATAATTTTGCTCACTCACAAAACGGATGTCTTCAAGCAGATCTTGAACAGATTTCTTTATCATGTTGTGGTCATGCCCTTAGTTGGTTACCCACTTTGCGGCTTAACGCCGCCGCTCAGCCGACGCCGAAGGCGGTCGGATGCAGCGGCCTGGTAGCCGCCTGATGCAAAGAAGCCGAGGGGCTCATTTTTCGCTATCGCTCCAGGGACTGCAAATATCAATGAGGCAGCCATTCGGATCGACCGTTAAAAAGCGCCGCTGGCCATAAAACTCGTTCTTCGGCTCTTGGGCAATGGCAAGACCTAACGCCTTTGCCTTGAAATAGACAGCATCAACGTCTGGGACTACGAACGTGACGTACATGCCCGTTGGCGCGTTCTGAAAGCTTGCGGGAACTAGCTCATCAGTTCGGGCAATAATTCCGAACTCAAGCTCGTGATTTGTAGGGCAACGCAACTGAACATACCAGTCACTGTCGTAGTTCACTTCAAACCCAAGAAGCGCGACATAGAAATCGCGACTTTCGCTCAAACGATCGGAGCAAATGTTGGTCAGTATTCGCGTGAACGACATGTGGGTACCTTTCTTTGTACGGGATGG
>JBIPME010000323.1:0-3360 GCA_044369275.1 Rhodoferax sp. | reverse complement strand
AATAAAGCCTTGGGCTTGCCAATCTGGCGCAAACATGGGCGATTTGGCGGGAATGCCTATGTATTCTTGCAGCGCGGGAACAATGCCTTGGTCCCAAGTCTGGGAAATTTCCGTCAAGGCTTGGGCGGGATTGAAAGACGCACGATCGATGGTGGCATGCATAGTGGGTGCTCCTAGGATGGGGCTACCATCATGCCACGCTTGTGCGCAAAAAGCTGTCTGCGGCGTGGCTGGGTGCTGCGCCGCTAGGTGGTGCGCTTTAGCGTGCCAATTGGTAGACCGATGTGCCGGCGCGCCAGTTGGGCGCAAAGCGGATGGTTTTGCCAGCTTCGATACCGAACTGGTCCAACACCCGCAGGCCGTTGCGCTGCGCCAAATGGGCCAAATCGGCATGCGTGCCAACGCGAATGTTGGGCGTGTCATACCACTGGTAGGGGAGCCGCTTGGTCACGGGCATGCGGCCACGCAACACACTCAGGCGGTTGGGCCAGTGGGCAAAATTGGGAAACGCCACAATGCCTAAGCGCCCCACGCGCACGGTTTCTTTGAGCATGACCTCGGCATTGCGCAAGTGCTGCAAGGTGTCGATTTGCAAAACGACGTCAAACGAGGCATCTTCAAAAATCGTCAAACCCTCATCCAAGTTGAATTGAATGACATTGACGCCCCGCTGCACGCATGCCAGCACATTGGCATCGTTAATTTCGACTCCGTAGCCCGTGCACCCGCGCTCGCGCTGCAAGTAATCGAGCATGGCACCATCGCCGCAGCCCAGGTCCAAGACCCGGGAGCCGCGTGGCACCAACGCGGCGATGGCGTGTTGAATCACCGTGTCGCTCATGGCAATACCTCCTTGGCAATGGCGTCAAAATAGGCGCGCACCAAACGGGTATAGCGCGCATCGTCCAGTAAAAAAGCATCGTGCCCATGCGGGGCATCAATTTCAGCGTAGCTGACCTTGCGCCGGTTATCGAGCAGTGCTTTGACCAATTCGCGGCTGCGTTGGGGTGAAAAACGCCAATCGGTTGTGAAACTCACAAGTAAAAATTGGCAGGTACAGCGCGCTAAAGCCTTGCTCAAGTTGCCCGCATACGCACGCGCGGGGTCAAAATAATCCAGTGCTTTGGTGATCAGCAAATAGGTGTTCGCATCAAAATACGCTGCAAATTTATCGCCTTGGTAGCGCAAATAACTTTCGATTTGAAATTCTGCGTTGAGGGTGTTGTACTGGTAAGCCATGGCGTGCGGGTCTGCACTGGGCTCTAAAGAAGCCGTGTCTTGGGGCGCGGTAGTGACAGGGCGCAATTGGCGGCCAAACTTCTCGTTCATCACGTCATCGCTCAGGTAGGTAATGTGCCCAATCATGCGGGCGATGCGCAGGCCCCGTTTGGGAATGACGCCATGGCGGTAAAAATTGCCGCCGTGAAAGTCGGGGTCGGTCGCAATGGCGCGCCGCGCCACCTCGTTGAACGCAATATTTTCTGCGGTCAAATTGGGCGCGCTGGCAATCACAACCGCATGCAAAACCCGCGATGGGTATTGCAAAGTCCAGCTTAAGGCCTGCATGCCCCCTAAAGACCCCCCCATGACGGCGGCCAAAGTTTGAATGCCCAGTGCGTCGAGTAACAAGGCCTGTGCGTTCACCCAATCTTCTACCGTAACCACCGGAAAGTCAGCCCCGTAAATTTGGCCCGTATCGGGGTTGGTATGCATAGGGCCTGTGGAGCCAAAACAAGACCCTAAGTTGTTCACCCCAATGACAAAGAAGCGGTTGGTATCCACCGACTTGCCTGGCCCCACCATACTGTCCCACCATCCTAGGGATTGCGGCTGACCCTCGTAGCTGCCTGCGACATGGTGCGATGCGTTCAGGGCGTGGCAAATCAATACGGCATTCGAGCGCTGGGCATTTAAGCTGCCGTAGGTTTCGTAGCTCAGCGCATATTCGCGAATGGATGCACCATTTTGCAAAGCAAGCGGCGCTTTAAAATGCATGGTTTGAGGCGTTGCAAACATAATGATCTTGGCAAATAAGGTATGTGGACTGTGTTGATGGAGCCCCAAAAGCGCGTACCAACGCCCAAGTCCAGCGCCGCAATTTGCGAACGGGTTGTCGAAATTGCGAACAAAGTAAGAGTGTAGCCATAAACATTCCAGTCGCTGAATGGCCAGTTTATTAAGCAAAAAATGCAGAGCTTGCAACGCTTTTATTGTTTTTATTGCTTTGTGCAAACTTGCTGGGCTGAGTTTTGGGTGTCGGGGTGTTTGTTTTTTAAATTATTTAAATTTATATAATAAGATTTATAAATATATTTAATTCCTTTAAAAATAAATTAAATGGTTTTAAAAGCTAATTTTTAAACAAAAAGCGTTTCCATTGCTTTTTGTTTGTCGTTTTCATGAAAATACGCTAGAGCCTTTTCAAACAAATACCGCATAATGGCGTAGCTTCGCCAAAAACATGGCGTTGCAAGTTTGCGGTGAATAGTCGGTTTCGCGTCTGCGCTAAGTCTTCATTGGTTTGTTGATTGCGGTTTTAGACTCCATCGCGTTTTGAGTTATTTTGAGGAGTCCTCTAATGGGCAACAAACTTTACGTAGGCAACCTGCCTTATTCCTTCCGTGACGAAGATCTTCAGCAAACCTTTGCACCCCACGGCGCTGTAAGCAGCGCCAAGGTCATGATGGAGCGCGATACAGGGCGTTCTAAAGGTTTCGGCTTTGTCGAAATGGGCAGCGATGCTGAAGCCCAAGCTGCTATCAATGCGGTCAATGGCCAACAGTTTGGTGGCCGTGGCTTGGTCGTTAACGAAGCACGTCCCATGGAGCCACGTGCACCCCGTTCCGGTGGATTCGGCGGCGGTGGTGGCGGCGGATACGGCGGCGGTGGCGGCGGACGTTCCGGCGGCGGCGGCGGTGGTGGATACGGCGGCGGTGGCGGTGGACGCTCCGGCGGCGGCGGTGGTGGTGGATACGGCGGTGGCCGTGGAAACAGCTACTAAGCATCCGATTGCTTACCTATAAAAAAGGGCCTCGCGGCCCTTTTTTGTTGTCTTAAAATTTCATTTGGCTGATTTTTTAGGTTTTTTTTGAAGGAGAAATTTTGTTTTCATTCAAAAATCCCCTGCCTGCCTGCCTGCCTGCCTGCCTGCCTGCCTGCCTGCCTGCCTGCCTGCCTGCCTGCCTGTCAGGAGGTCCTTGCAATGGCTTGCTGTGCCATTGCATTTAGACGGTTTTTTCTGTGGTCTTCGGTTTACGCGTTTTGGCGCGGCTTGCGAGCGCGGCCTGACAGGACTTTGTCAAATAAGCGGTTAGGCAATATCCGCAGTAGTTTTGCAACCCAGGCCATTTGCCATGGAAT
>JBIPME010000321.1:0-3364 GCA_044369275.1 Rhodoferax sp. | reverse complement strand
CTGGTGGCATTCCCATTATCAAAGCCTTGCGCGAGGGGCTCAGCGCCAACCGCATCCATTGGATTGCGGGCATCATCAATGGCACCACCAACTTCATCTTGTCCGAAATGCGCAGCAAACAGCAGGACTTTGCCAGCGCCTTGCAAGAAGCGCAACGCTTGGGCTATGCCGAGTCCGACCCCACTTTTGACATCGAAGGCATTGACGCTGCGCACAAAGTCACTATCTTGTCCGCCATTGCATTTGGCATCCCCGTGCAATTTGACCAAGCCTACACCGAAGGCATCACCAAACTCACGGCCCAAGACATCAAATACGCCGAACAACTGGGCTACCGCATCAAACTCATCGGCATCGCCAAGCGCCGCGCTGAGGGCGTAGAGCTGCGCGTGCACCCCAGCTTGGTGCCCGCCAAGCGCCTGATTGCCAACGTGGAAGGGGCCATGAACGCCGTCCTGGTGCAGGCAGACGCCGTAGGCACCACCCTGTATTACGGCAAAGGCGCAGGCTCCGAGCCCACCGCCAGCGCGGTGATTGCCGACTTGGTGGATGTCACCCGGCTGCACACCGCCGATGCGGCCCAGCGCGTACCGCACTTGGCCTTCCAGCCCAATGCCATGCGCAACACCCCCATACTGCCCATGGGCGAAGTCATCACCAGCTACTACCTGCGCCTGCGCGTGGCCGACCAAACCGGCGTGCTCTCCAAGGTCGCAGGCATTTTGGCCAGCGCCAACATCAGCATCGACGCGGTCATCCAGCGCGAAGCCGACGAAGTAGGCGGTGCCGATGCCGCACAAACCGACCTCATCATCCTCACCCACGACTGCGTAGAAGCCCACATGAACACCGCTCTGGCGCAAATGCAGGCCCTGCCCACCGTGCTAGAGCCCATTACCCGCATTCGCAAAGAAGAACTGGCGACGCTGTAGCAGCGCCATTGGAAACCTCGCCCACAATGTCACCCAGAACCCCATTGCCACAGCCCCATTGACACAACCCCCTTTGCAAAACGCCATGACCTACACAGACACCGACCTAAAGGAACTGTCGCGCTTCATTGCAGCGGTACAAAATACCGAGCCACTGGATGTCGCCTCGCCCGAGGACGAAAAACGCTACGTTACAAAGCTGCAAGGCAAGCGCGATGCCCTGAGCCGCTTGCAGTCTGAAATCCGGCACCGCGAAGGCGATGGCGTATACCTCTTCACAGGGCAGGTGGGCAGCGGCAAAAGCACCGAGCTGCTGCGCCTCAAGGCCCAACTCCAAGGGCCGAAATGCAAAGTGTTTTACTGCGATTTGGAAGACTGGCTCAACCTCAACACCCCCATGGACCTCTCCAGTTTCTTGTTGGCCCTGGTCGCCGCTTGGGTGGATGCGGTGGGCACTTTGCACGGCAAGCGCAGCCCCGTAGAGCGTTTGCGTGATTTTTTCACACGCACCGAACTCACCCTAGGCAGCCTAACGCTGGGGGTGGACATGGCGGGGGCCAAGGCGCAAATCCAAATGGCGTTGAAAACCGACGAAAGCTTTCGCAGCCAGTTGGAGCACAGCATTCAAAACAAGGTTGGTAGTTTTGTGCGCCAGGCACACGGCTTTATTGCTGAATTGGTGGCGGATGTGTGCGCGCAGAATGAAAAATGCGTGCTCATTGCCGACTCCTTGGAAAAAATCCGTGGCTACGACGACCAAACCAACGCGGTTTACGCCAGCGTGCAACGCCTGTTTTTGAGCGAAGGCAATGCCCTGCGCTTGCCCGGTGTGCACGTGGTGTACTCCGTGTCCCCCTTTCTCTTGGCCAACAACCCCCAACTCCCCAGCATTTTGGGCCAAGGTGTGGTGGTCAATATGCCCTCGGTGCATGTCTTTGAAAATCGCAGCAACCAGCTAGATCGCCACGGCGTTGCGCAAATGACCGAAATGCTCAAGCTGCGCTATGCCGATTGGGAAAAATGGATCAGCCCTGACCTGTTAGAACACTTGGTGCGCGACTGCGGCGGCGACTTGCGTGATTTTTTACGCGCGGTCAAAGTCGTGCTCCTAGAGCGCGAGGCCGAACCCGAGAGCAGCCCAGACGATTTGCTCAACGTCGTGCGCAGCCAAATCAGCCCCTCCAAACTGGTGCCCACCGAACACCTGGCTTGGATGGCCCGCCTAGAGCGCAGCCACGAGGCCGAAATTTGTGCGCAGGTCGACAACATCCAGTTCCAGCGCTACCTCGCCACCAAACACATCCTGGCCTACCTGAATGGCGACACTTGGTACGCCATCCACCCCTTGCTGCGCGACTGGGTGTTAGGCCGCCCCGAAGCCCAGCTGCCCAGCCCTGTGCTGGCGGCAACCGCCGCTGCCTAGCCTCGGCGCAATCGGCCCCCATCGTTTCACTCGGCGCGCACGGCTCCCCATGCTCCCAGCCCCCTCGCACCTGCAACTCCTGCGCCGCCTGCGCCAGACCCTGCGCCACCAGCACGGGCTGGGTTTGGTCTACCTGTTTAGCGACTACGCCTTGGCCAACCAATGGTTGTTCGCGGAGTTAGATGCCCGCTTGCGCACCCACTCCCAACATCTGCAGCCACTGCGCCCACATGCTGCCACGGTCAATGCTGCCAATGCTGCCAATGCGGTCGATGCAGTGAATGCGGTCGATGCCGTCAATGTTGCCACCGCCGTCGAAGAGGTGTTAAGCCCCTTGCTCTCTACCCCCGCCGTGCCACAGCGCCAGTTCTTTTGGTGTGACTTGGCGGCGCTCGATGCAGGGCCATCGCCCGTGGTTGCGTCTGCCTTGGCTGCGCCCAACCATTGGGACGCCGTGCGCGAGCGCGTGCTGGCACGCCTGAACGAAAACCGCAGCGTGCTCAGTCGCCAGCAAAACTTTGTGCTGCTGCTGCTACCCAGCCACTTCGAGGCCCGCGCCGCCGCCATCGCCCCCGACCTCTGGTCTGTGCGCAGCGCCAGCTACACCATGCCCCCTTGGTCAGGCCCGGTGCGCAGCCTGCCCCCAGCCCCCAGCCTGCCCCAGCCCCACGCCGCTCCGGCACAGAGCCCAGCCCCAGCCGCCCCCGCCTTGGCAAAACTCAACCAGCGCTGGCACAGCGCATGGCAGCGCTGGCGCAGCGCGTCCCCCCGCCAACGGCAACGCCACCAACTTTCCCCCGTGTTGGCCTGGCAGTTGGTGGACCAGTGGCTAGAGCAAGGCCGACCCGACCAAGCCCAAACCATTGCCGAGCAAGCCCTCTACCTCTGCCGCCAACTGCACAGCCTTAGCCCTAACAGCCCACAAAGCCTGCGTGACCTCAGTGTGTCGCTGGACAACGTAGGCAACGTGGCCCGCGACTTGGGTCAATTAGAAGCCGCCCGCAGCGCT
>JBIPME010000320.1:0-3368 GCA_044369275.1 Rhodoferax sp. | reverse complement strand
CAGCACCCGCACCGAGCAATGCGCCTACAAAGAAGCCGATTGCGTCTGTAAGACCTTGTGATAAAAGTTGGCGCCACATGGTTGGGGCCTAGCGGTGGTTGCGTTGCATGGCCATGAGCCTTTCAAACAGCGTGACGTCTTGTTCATTTTTCAAGAGCGCACCCATCAGCGGTGGCAGGCCCACTCTGTCTTCTTTGCTGTGCAGGGCTTCAGGGGGAATGTCTTCGGCCAAGAGCAGCTTGAGCCAGTCAAGCAGTTCGCTGGTAGAGGGTTTTTTCTTCAGACCCGGCAAAGTGCGCACGTCATAAAAAGTCTTCATTGCGGCGCCCAACAGCTCTTTTTTCAGGCCCGGAAAGTGCACGTCCACAATCTTTTGCATGGTTGTGGCGTCGGGAAACTGAATGTAGTGAAAAAAGCAGCGCCGTAAAAACGCATCGGGCAGCTCTTTTTCGTTATTCGACGTAATAAAAACCAAAGGGCGGTGGCGGGCGCGAATCAGGGAGCGCGTCTCATAACAATAAAACTCCATGCGGTCGATTTCGCGCAGCAAATCGTTGGGGAATTCAATGTCGGCTTTGTCAATTTCATCAATCAACAGGGCAACAGGGCGGTCTGCCGTAAAAGCCTGCCATAAGACACCTTGGATGATGTAGTTCTCTATGTTTTTGACCCGTTCGCCGCCATCAATACTTGAGAGTTGCGAGTCGCGCAGCCGACTTACCGCATCGTATTCGTACAGCCCTTGTTGCGCCTTGGTGGTGGATTTGATGTGCCACTGCAACAAAGGCATGTCCAAGGCCTGTGCCACCTCTTCGGCCAGCATGGTTTTGCCGGTTCCAGGCTCCCCCTTAATGAGCAAGGGGCGCTGCAAAGTGATGGCCGCATTCACCGAAAGCATTAAATCTTGGGTGGCAACGTAATTTTGGGTTCCGTGGAATTTCATAAAAGTCTCATCGTCGTAGTCACAGTATGGGAGTGCTTGAGGGGCAGTTTTTTCATTTGTGGTGCACAAGCACCAACGCATGTTTTTCGCAGGATTGTGATCGATATAATCGGCGGGTCAATTTATACCAATCATGTTCTGATTGTCTGCGCAAAATGAATAAAAAACTCTTGTCCCTGTCTGTCGCGCTTGTCGCTTGTGTGACTTTTATGTCGGCGCATGCGCAAGAAGTCGTAGGAAATGCTAAAACTGGTGAGGCAAAAAATGCCATGTGCATTGGTTGCCATGGCATTGTTGGCTACCAAGCAAGCTTCCCCGAGGTGCACAAGGTTCCCAAGATTTCTGGTCAAAGCGCGAAATACATCGTCGCTGCGCTCAATGCCTACAAAAAAGGCGAGCGCAAACACCCCTCCATGCGCGGTATCTCACAATCTCTAAGCGACCAAGACATGGCCGATTTGGCGGCGTTTTATGCAGCCAGTGGCGTAGTACCAGGCGCTGCGGCATTGCCCGCCATGCCCACAGTACAGGCAGACGCTGTGCAAAAGTTGCTAACCAAGGGCAACTGCATTTCGTGCCATGGTGCCAATTTGAGTGCGCCAATTGACCCAAGCTACCCCAAAATAGCAGGCCAACATGCCGACTACCTGTATGTGGCGCTCAAGTCTTACCAAATTGAAGGTAACGCCAAAGTGGGCCGTAACAATGGTGTGATGGGCACGATTGCCAAGCAATTTAGCCGCAGCGAACTCAAAGAGTTGGCGGGCTTTGTGGGTGGCTTGCCAGGTGAACTCAAGACCGTGCCTGAAAGCCGTTTCCGCACGCAACCGTAAATGGTCCGTAACTGCTCCCTAAATGGTAGAAGCAGTTTTTTGACCTCACTTTTGAACTAGCCGCTCTTTAGAGCGGCTTTTTTGTGCGCGCAGCATGCGTTGATTTTTCAGCCCGCCCTAAGTCTGCGCCGTACAGCATAGGCTTACGGGCGTTACGGGCGTTACGGGTGTTTTAGTCTTTGGTTGCGTAGCGCTGCACGCTGGCGATGTAGCTGTCACCGTCTGGCGGGCGGCCACTGCGCTGGCTCTCCCACAGCATTTGGCCCAGGCATTCCATGGTGGCGTGGTGGGCTTGGTGCAAGGAGTTGCAGCGGTGGCTCAACAGTTCGACGGCTTGGCGAATGCCGCGTGGTTGGTCGATGCTGCATTGTTCGCTGATGGACAGGTGCATAGACAGGTGCAGAAAAGGGTTGCTGTGCGTGTCGCTGCCGTAAACGCGCAGGAGCGCGGCATCCACATCGGCCCAGTCGGCTTCAAACTCCGGATGCTCTGCCATCCATTGCGCGGCCAGGGTTTCAATGGCTTCCATAGGTGCTGCGGTGCGGGCCTTGGTGTACACCGAACAAAAAAATCGGCGTACGTCTTCTTGGGTTGGATTAAACATCCGCCAAGCGTAGCACGCGCCATGCCCCGGGTGGGGCCAGAAAAGGGGGTATGCTCTGCCGGCGCGCTTGCGCTGGTGTTCCCGCCGTGTGTACCCCGCAGTGTGTCCCCGCAGTGTGGCCTTGCATTGCCTGCCCAACTCCCTCAAACCCAACCTGCCTCTGCGATTGCAAGATTGCAGCCCCAGCACCGTGACCGATTTACTGATTACCGCCCCTCTTTTTTATGCCGTTGCCATTCCCGCCGTGTTGTTGCTGGGTATTAGCAAAAGCGGTTTTGGCGCTGGCTTTGGTTCGTTGGCGGTGCCCATGTTGACCTTGGCGGTGACGGTGCCGCAAGCGGTTGCGATTTTGATGCCCGTGCTTTTGTTGATGGACGTGCTGGGCATTGCCGCGTTTCGCAAAGATTTTGACGCGCGGTTATTGCGGTTTTTGTTGCCTTTTGCAGTGTTGGGCTTGGTGATTGGCGCGTTGTTGTTTTCCATGTTGAATACGCGCATGGTGGCGGCCTTGGTTGGGTTCTTTACGCTGCTGTTTTTGCTTCAGCGCACCTTTTTTCCGCCAAAGCCAGACCAGGCTTTGCCGCCCCGCTGGTGGGGGGCGGTGTTGACCACGGTGTCGGGCTTTACCAGTTTTGTGGCCCATGCTGGGGGGCCGCCCATTAACGCGTATGCGATGGCGCTGCGTTTGTCGCCGGTGGCGTTCACGGCCACCTTGTCTGTCTTTTTCTTTGTGGTGAACTTGTGCAAATGGGTCCCTTATTACGCTTTGGGTTTGCTGGATATGCGCAATATGGTGACGAGTTTGGTGCTGCTGCCCGTTGCCCCCATCGGGGTCTGGATTGGTGTGCATTGGGCCCGGCGCATTAGCCCAGCGGTGTTTTACCGATTTTTGTCGTTGGGCATGTTGCTGACAGGGCTGAAACTGCTTTGGGATGGTTTGGCTTAAACTTATAATTTGATTTGGATAATTTTTGCATTATTTTCACAT
>JBIPME010000319.1:0-3373 GCA_044369275.1 Rhodoferax sp. | reverse complement strand
TACTTGGGCAGCGACGACCCCACCACCAGCGACATGCTGAAATGGATTCTCGCAGTGGAAGAAGAGCATGCCGACGATTTGTCGAGCTTGCTCAATTCGGTTGCCGTTAAGAGCTAACGTGAAAGAGCTTGCACGCTGCGGAGCGCAGGCTGTGGCTGTGGCTGTGCAGAGAAGTTAGGCCATAGCAACGGCAGGCTCCTCCTGGGGACGCGCCACCACCGCTGGCACGGCTGTGGCTTTGAGGTAGTACTTAGAAAAATCTTGGAAACTCAGCGCCGGGCTGTACAACCAGCCCTGAAAGTGGGTGCAGCCCAAGGCGCGGAGCAGGGCTTGCTGGCTAGCCGTTTCAACGAATTCGGCCACCACCAGCGATTTTTGGGAGCACGCAAGCTCGCTGACGCAGCGAATAATGTCTTGTGAAATGGGTTGGTTCTCCACGTTGCGCGTGAGCACGCCATCGAATTTGATTTCATGGATTTCGAAGCGGTGCAAATAGAGCAACGAGGTGCAGCCCATGCCGAAATCGTCCATGGACAGCGACAGCCCGAGGTCCTGCATTTCTTGGAGCATGCTCTCAGCTTGGGCCGACGAGGACAGCATTTTGCCTTCGGTGAGCTCAATGCCCAGCTCTTGCGTGGTGACTTGGTATTTTTCCATCGCTTGGCGAATGTCGTTGACGCAATTGACGTCCTCTAACTGCATGGGGGACATGTTGATGGACACCTTAAAGCCACCAATGCCCGCTTCGCGCCAGCGCGCAATGTCTTGGCAGGCACGCTCAGCCACCCATTGGCCCACTTGGTGAATGTAGCCCGACTCTTCGGACAGGGTGATGATGGCCTGGGCAGGCACTACGCCATGGGTAGGATGGGTCCAGCGCAGCAGCGCCTCCACCCCGGTGATGCTGCCTTTAAAGTCGTGTTGCGGTTGGTAGAAAAGATGGACCGCATTGCTTTTCAGCGCCGCTCTAAAGTCCGCGTGCAGACAACGCGCCACCTCGCCAACAAAGCCGTTTTCCTCCAAATTGTGGGTGCTAACGGACTCGGTGCTGTTCATAATTTGGTTGACAGCCTGCGTAAACACGGCTTTGCGGGCACGTTTGCGGTTTTCCTCCAAGCGGGTCAAGAATGGCGCATAAATAGCCACCGATACCGCCACCCCCAACGCCTGCACGATCACCCCCGACCAGTCGTCGGTCATGATGGAGCCGGACAAAAACAGCGGTGTTGACCAGACCACGGGCGTGCCGTTGAGTTGCAAAAAACCCAAGTGAATGGCGGCCATGGCAATAAAAACATTTGCCAAAGGTGCCAAGAGAAACGGTATGGCCAAAGTGCGGCTCAGGATGAACGGAATACCCAGCATCAACAAGTCATTGATATTGAAAAACGCGGGAAGCAAAGACAAAAAACACAAGTTGCGTAAATCTTGGTCTTTGCCGCGCCAAATCGAACAAATAATCAAACCCACCGTGGCACCCGCCCCGCCCAAATGCGCAAACGCATTGACAAACATCAAAGAGGCCCCGCTGGCTGAGTACAGCGCATCGCTGGCGCCAAACAAGTCTGGCTGCGAGTTGGCAACATGCAACAAAAACTGTCCGCCATTGACCCCGAACAACCACATTAATTGGTTGGTCAGTATGGCCAGTGGATTCAAAATGTAGTCATACCCAATGTAGGGCAGCCAACTCGCGGGAATGGTGAAGGCAAAGTCTCTGAAATAGTTCGCCACCATCAGGGCCGCAAAACCCACCACCGTCAGGGTCAAAATCGCCGCCCCCGTGATTTGCAGCGCACGGTGCAAAGACAAACCGTGCGAAACGTTAATCAACTGCTGGCGCTGTGGCATCCAGCGGATAAAAAAGTGCATCAACTCTGCGGTAGCGATGCCCACCAAAATGCTCTGAAAAATGCTGATGTAACCCAATGATTTAAAGCTCGGGGCATACACCGATAAGACCGCAATCAAAAACCCCGTCGCCGACACTGCACCAATCGTGAATGGAATGGCACGCTCGTGCTTGGACTCTGCGGTGAGCAAAGCAGAAAGCCGATCCGCAATCGCAATGGACCCCATCAAGCCCGTCACGCCTATGGTGGCCGTAAACAGCAAATTCAAATGCAGTTGCCAGTCCTCCCCGATCAGGGAAACCATCCACGCGCGGTACGCATCTGAACTCGGCTGGCCCGCAGCCACAATCATCGCGCCAATCACCGTCAAGGGCAGCATCATCACGTAAGACTCGCGGATACAAGTCGCCCACAGTGATAACCTTTTACCGACAACGCGATTGACGTTAGAGACAATCCTAAACATCACATTCCATTTCAAATTGACAGAGGTTACGTAGACCCCATACTGGACACCGTTAGAGGAAAGTCCTCTCCCTGCTCATATCATCCAACCTGCCAACCAAAAAATCAATTTCAATTCGCCAATACGGGGGTCAATTTGCAAAATGAAATATTTTGTTACGCACACCGGTCCACTTACGTGCCTAGGGGATGTGGCAAACTCCCTGCGGTCAGGCAACGGGTTGCAGAAATGGCCTGTCCTTGCAATCGCCTTGTAATTGCCTTGTGGTTGCCTTGTGGTTGCCTTGTGGTTGCCTTGAGATCGTCTTGAGATTGCCTTGTTATTGCCTTGTTACTTTTTTTAGCCACCATCCCCATGCAAAAAATCATCGCGCAAATTGCCCTTGAAATTCGTGTTCGCCCCGCCCAAGTCGAAACCGCCGTGGCCCTGCTTGACAGCGGTGCCACCGTGCCCTTTATTGCGCGTTACCGCAAAGAGGTCACCGACGGGCTCGATGACATCCAATTGCGTGAACTCGAATCCCGCCTGGCTTATTTGCGTGAACTCAAAGAGCGCAAAACCACCGTACTCAAAAGCATTGACGAACAAGGCAAACTCAGCCCCGCCTTGGCTGCGGCCATTGATGCAGCCCCCACCAAGCAAGACGTGGAAGACCTCTACCTGCCCTTCAAACCCAAGCGCCGCACCAAGGGCATGGTGGCCCGCGAAGCGGGCCTAGAGCCTTTGGCGGACGCCTTGTTTGACAACCCCGCCTTGGTGCCGGCAGACCAAGCGCAAGCCTATGTGCTGCCCGAAAAAACCGAGGCGGGTGACGACTTCAGCACCGTGAACGCGGTCTTGGACGGCGTGCGCGACATCCTCAGCGAGCGCTGGGCCGAAAAAACCGAGTTGGTGCAAAACCTGCGCGCTTGGTTATGGCAAGAGGGCAGCCTGACCTCCAAGCTGCTAGACGGCAAAGACGAGAACCACCCCGACGTCTCCAAATTCCGAGACTACTTCACCTACCAAGAGCCGCTGTGCCGCGTGCCCTCGCACCGGGCCTTGGCGGTCTTGC
>JBIPME010000318.1:0-3375 GCA_044369275.1 Rhodoferax sp. | reverse complement strand
AAGCGGTTCATATCATCACTGGTATCAGAAGGTGCGGCATGTGCAGACAAGGCAACCGAGAGAGCAAGTAATAATGTAATTTTATTCATTGCGCGTAGCATAAAGTGGTGTGTGAACATTGTCAATAAGTAATATGAATCTATTTTTGATTTAAAAAGCAAATTAAGATTAATTTTTCTATCGAAATGTAACTAAATATCCCTTTGCCCCTTGCTTAGTAGCCCCTCTGCCTTGCCGAATATTCCGAACAAGCCCAAGCATGCAGCCATGCGGCTTTGCAGGTTAGCAGGGACTACAGCGTGGCGAGGGACTACCGCTTCACGCCAGAGGGTGCCGGGGCTCAGAGCGTTGTGCGGCGATGGCCGCAGCCAATGCGGCCACGCCTTGGCGGATTTCGTCGGTGTTGGGGCTGACGAAACTCAGGCGGATGCTGCGTGGGTCGGGGTTGCTGCTGAAAAACGGTGTGCCGGGTACAAAGGCGACCCCTTCTTGGATGGCGCGGGGGAACAGATGCGTCGCGTCCATGCCTGCGGGCAAGCGCGCCCAAATGAACATGCCGCCTGCGGGGCGGTTCCAAGTCAGGTTGTGTTCGGGGTCTTGCGCCGCGTTGGGAAAGTGCTTGTCCAAGGCGTCTAACATGGCCGTGCACTGGGCTTTGTAGAGGCTGCGAATGGTGGGCACATGTTGGTCGAGAAAGCCGTTTTGCATGACTTCATAAATCACGCGCTGGTTAAAACCTGCACTGTGCAAGTCGGCAGCCTGTTTGGCTTGGAGTAGTTTTGGGTAGATGGCGGCGGGGGCAACCAGATAGCCCATGCGCAGGCCTGGGGCTAAGATTTTGGAAAACGAGCCTAAATAAATGCAGCCTTGCGGGTTGCGCGCGCTCAGGCTGGCGGGCGGTGGGGTGTCAAACCACAGGTCTCCGTAGGGGTTGTCTTCAACCAGTGGCAGGCCCAGGCTGCGGGCTTTCAGGCTCAGCGCGGCGCGCTGGGCCTCGGGCATGGTGTGGCCGGTGGGGTTTTGGAAGTTGGGCTGAATGTAGAAAAAGCGGGCTTGGTCGGCCTGCCGCTGCATGTCGTTCAGGTCGGGGCCTTGGGCGTCGCTTTGCACCGCCACAATCTGGGGCTCCATGGGTGTGAAGGCACTGACTGCGCCCAAGTAGGTGGGCGACTGCACCAAGACGCGGCTCCCCGCATCGACCAACACTTTGGACACCAGATCCAAGCCTTGCTGGGAGCCGTTGGTGATCATGATGTGGGAGGCGTCTACCTCCCAGGGCTGGCCTGCGGCCAGGCTGTGTTGGCGCAGTTGCGTGGCCACCAGTTCGCGCAAGGGGGCATAACCTTCGCTGGCGGCGTATTGCAAAGCGCCTGCGGGGTCGTCTTGCAGCACTTTGGCGCAGGCCGCCTTGAACGCGTCCACAGGAAAGGTTTTGCTAGAGGGCAGTCCGCCCCCAAAGTTGATGATGCCGGGCCGTTCGGTGATTTTTAAAATCTCCCGAATGGCCGAAGGGTTCATGTGCTGGGTGCGGCGGGCGAGGGTCCAGGAGGCCGGTGGGGTTGGGGTGTTGGAATGCATAGCGATGGATGGGGCGTCTTGTGGGCGTGATGGGGGGCGTGTTGGTGGATGCTAGCGCTGTCTGGGGTGGCGCTCAGCTTGAGCAGGGTAGTTTATATGGCAGACTTTGCATACCCTTTTTCGACCAAGGCGATGCGCAGCGTGTAATGCGTATACCAATCTTTTTTACCCGTTTCTTGGGCAATGCGGTGTTCACTGTGCGCGCGCCAGTCCGCAATGGCTTGCAGGCTGGACCAGTAGGAGACGGTAATGCCAAAACCATCGGCACCCCGCGCACTCTCTGCACCCAAAAAGCCCGCTTGTTGTCTGGCCAGCTCCTCCATGCGGTTGGCCGTGGCGGCGTAATCCAATGCGCCGTTTGCGTTGCGCAGGCTGGCAAAGATCACTGCGTAGTAGGGTGGTTCCGCCAAAGGGGCGAAGCTGGGGTGTTCCGTGGGGGTGTGATCAGGGTTCATGGTGCTGGTTTTCTCCGCTAGGTTGGTGATTTAAGTGGTGGTGTTGGCGGTTAGGGCGATTAGGGCGATTAGGGCGATTAGGGCGATTAGGGCGGTTAGGGCGGTTGTGGTGGTCGGTTTGATAGGGTTTATTTGAGGGGTTTATTTGATGGGGTTTATTGGGGTGCTGGAGCTGATGGGGGGTGCGACTGTAGCCATCGTTGGCACGGCAACCGCGCTGGGTGCGGCAAACCGTTTGCCCCAAAACACGGTGGTTGCAACGGCCAAGGCAAAGCCCAAGGTGCTCCACTCCAAATGCTCTGACAGCAACGGGACTGCGGCCAGAATGCTCAAAAAGGGTTGCAGTAATTGGATTTGGCTAACGTGCAGCGCACCGCCCAAGGCCAGTCCGCGGTACCAGGCAAAAAAACCTGCCCACATGGAAAAAACGCCGAGGTAGCCCAGCGCCAGCCAGGCATGCAGCGGGGGCGCCTGGGCCGGCCATGTCAGCAAAGCGCCGGGCACGCTGAGCGGCAGCGTCATGGCGCAGACCCAACAAATAACCCGCTCGGCACCCAGTTGCGGCGTGATTTTCGCGCCATGCACATAGCCCATGGCCGCGCAGAGAATGGCACCTAGCAGCAGCAAGTCGGCCCAGTTCCAAGCCAATCCGGCGGGTATTTGCGCTGCACGCAAGAGGGCAAAACAGCACACCAAGGCGGCACCCAAGACCGAGCAAGCCCAAAACGCCCAGCCTGCGCGCTGGTGCAGCACCCAGGCCGCAACTGCCGCTGTCGCCAAAGGCAGCAGCGCGGTAAATACCGCAGCGTGACCACTGCTGACGTGGCGCAAGGCCAGTCCC
The DNA here is from genome assembly GCA_044369275.1 of Rhodoferax sp. Lineage (GTDB taxonomy): Bacteria > Pseudomonadota > Gammaproteobacteria > Burkholderiales > Burkholderiaceae_C > Allorhodoferax. The sequence continues at coordinate 501 of JBIPME010000318.1, read as the reverse complement.
AGCAGCAGCGGGTAGCCCAGCGCGTTGCCCAGCATGGCGAGGGCGATGGATTTGCGCTGCGCAGCGCTAGGCCACGGCGAGCGCGTGGCTACGAGAAATACGGCAGACAGCACGCCTGCCAGCACCGCCCGCCCCCAAGTCACAAACCAAGGCGATAAGGCAGGCGCTTCAGCGCTGCCCGTGGCAAGGCGGGTCATGGGCAGGGTGATGGCAAAAATGGCCACACCCAGCACCGCCAGCCACATGCCCAGGGTTTGGGGCGAGATGCGGGCGCGCCCGAGCTTGTGGGTGTTTTGGGTGTTGTTGGTGTTATTGGTGTTTGGGTGCGGGATGTTTTTGTGCTTGGACATGCGCTGAATTTAGCCTTTAAAACAGTACACTGCCAATACAGTTTCTTGCTATCGAAAAACAACTGTATTGCCCAATAGACCGACACAGCGTATGCATACGATCCCCATTTTGATCAAAAACCGCAACCAAACCCGTGCCCAGCAATTGGCG
>JBIPME010000068.1:0-7735 GCA_044369275.1 Rhodoferax sp. | reverse complement strand
GCGCAGCCACAGGGCTGCGCAACACCGCAGCGACATCAGTCTTTTCAGACGATCCCGCTGCATGCGCCGGCACCAAATCCAAAGACGAGCATCCCTGCAAACCCGCCAGCAGGGACATACTGGCTACGAACAACCGAGCACGGCGCAGCATGGGACTCATGGTTTGAAAGGCTTGTCCATAATGCGCATCTCACGGCCCGCTGGACGCACCAGCGTATAGCGGCCCGCTGCATCGCTGCGCAAAAGCCGGGGTACTGCGGCACTGGCGGTGCTGGTGCATTTGCCAGTTTCTATGTGGCGCAAAGCCGTGGCCAAAGAGCTTTCGGCGGGGTCGCCGCGCAAGTGCGAAAAGTCATCCGCCGCAGGGCATGTGGGCGCAAAACCATCCGCATAATCGCCATAACCTTTGGCATTCACTCCTTTAAACTGAATCGCAAAATAGGTATAGCCACAATAATCTTCCGGATAAAAGCCATACGGCTTACCACGGGTGAAGTCACCAACGATATTCACTTTCACATCAATGCCGCGCAGACCATTGATAATTGACTCGCTGGCCGAAGCCGTTCCTTGGCTGGCAATGACGGTGACCTCGGACAGGCCCAAGTACGGCAATGGTTTTTTACTGCTATCCAACGTAGTAAACAACATACTCTCGTTGTACTGACTCAGTTTGTCGTTAAACACTGTGCGCTCAAACGTTTTACCAGCGCTGGCAGGGCCCGCAATCATGTACGCCAATTCATTCGCAATGGTCAAATACCCGCCGCCGTTGTAGCGCAAGTCAAGGACCAAACCCTTAATGTTTTGCGCTTTCAAGGTGTTGATCGCGTCAATGAGTTCCGCTTCTGATTTCATGATGTGGTCATCAAAAGTAAAGTAACCGATAGTGCCTTTGCTAGACGCCAAAGTTTTCACATTTTGAACCGTGGTATTGACGACCGTAGCAGGCTTGAGGCTTACGGTTTTGCTGCCACTGGCCGAAGAAAACACAAATTGATGGGTTGCAGTGGCGATGCTCGGAAACAAGCCTTCATTCAAGACATTGATCCCAGCTTGCGTGTTGTCTTTGACAAAGTCTACGCCATCCACCTTAGACAAAACATCACCCCGGCGCACGCCAGCCTTGGCAGCGGGTGAATCTGGCATGATTTCTGCCACGATGTAATTTCTGGGAGGGGTATTACTTTTCATTGCCCACTGGATGCCATAGTCCTCTGCAATTCCACTGGTAAATGAATTCCAAGACTCGGTGGTTAGGGACCAATGAAATTGGTCCACCGGCTTACCCGAGCTGGTGACAGCGGGGGTTTTGAGAACATCAAAATAATCTTGCGGCGTGGCATACGAAGCCGGATTAACATAAGGCACATCTTTGTACCAAAGGTAAGTTTCATCTATAAAACTGCGCAAATATGTTTTTTGCGCAGAAACAGAGCAGCTTGAAGTGGACGATCCACTGGTGCTACTAGCTGTGCTATTACTGCCAGATCCACCGCCGCCACAAGCAGTCAGCGCCAGCAAGCACACTGCATAAAATTGAATTTTTTTGGTATTCATTGCCCTGAAAAGTCCATATAAGGTTGAAAAAATGTGCGCGTGATTAGAAAAACACCACCGCAAGCAATACGCAGCAAGCCAATGCGCGTATTGAAAAAATGAAGCACCCAACCCTCTAAGGGGTTTGCGAGTGCGTAGCTAGAATTGATATTAGAGTTTCATTTTAAATTGCATGTTAAACACATAGCAACAACTAACACGCATGCAAACGCCATTGCCAAAGGCGGGATAATTCGAAATCATTTTGGAGAAAACTATGGCATCTGTGAATAAAGTCATTTTGGTAGGCAACTGTGGGCGCGATCCGGAAATTCGGTATTTGCCCTCGGGACAAGCGGTTGCCAATGTCAGCGTAGCCACCAGCAGCCGGCGCAAAGACAAGAACACGGGCGAAACGATTGAAGACACCCAATGGCACCGCGTGACGTTTTACGACCGACTCGCTGAAATTGCCGGCGAGTACGTTAAAAAAGGCCGCCCCATTTACGTGGAAGGGCGCTTGAAATATGGCAAGTACACCGACCAAGCGGGAGTGGAAAAAAACACGGTCGACATTGTGGCCACCGAGTTGCAGCTGCTGGGTGGCCGTGAAGGTTTGGGTGCCCCCTCAGAGGGCGACGACGCCGGTGCGCCACCAGCGCGGCGTCCATCCGCTCCCGCAGCGCGACCCGCAGCCCCTGCGGTACGCCAAGCACCTGCACCACGGCCTGCGAATGGCTTTGATGACATGGACGACGATATTCCGTTCTAAATCCCGTTTTAAGTCCCGTTTTAAAAACAGCATGGCGTTTAGGCAAACACCCCGCCAATGCGGGGTGTTGCCAAAGTCAGCAGCGAACACGCACTGCCAAAGAGCGCGCCAAGACACACCAATGGTCGGCCGCGTGCGCTGCCCCTAGCGACTGATCAGCGCTTGGTAACTGCGCCGGGTGGTGGGGTGCACATGGGCCAACAGTTGTGCGTGTGGGGTGTGGTGGCGCGCTAGCACACGGGCGTTGGCAATGCTGCGCGAGCGGCAATACCAGTGGCAACTGTGCTGAAACAACAGCAATTCGGCTGTCAACATGTAGGCACGGTCTTTGGGTGCAGCGACAAAATGAGGGTCCAGTACGCTGGCCACGCCTTGGGCATGCACTTGCAACAGCGCGCGCATGTCTGCGCAGTGGCGCGGGAAAAGTTGGCTTGCATAAGGCAGCGCCCATGGCAGGGTACTGAATTGCGCCTTCTCAGCCGTTTCGCTGGAGAAGGCCTGTGCCAGCGCCTGAATTTGTTGCCGCAAAGATTGCTCCGACGTGGCCAGCAAATTCAAAACTTGTGACTGGCGCTCTGGGTCGGACTCCCCCAGCGCCCGCAAATAACCATCAATGGTCGTTTCCATGAGCTTTTCAATTTGAAACTGCGATGCGTGGCGGCCTAGGCATTGAATGCGTTGCGCCTGCCCCATGGCGTTGGCTACAAAAAAAGCGAACGCAACAGCTATGAAAATAAAAATATACATGTATGAAATAAAATGGATTAACCACCAAAAATACCAAAGAAAGCACCCGTCATCATGGTGTAGCGCAGAAACTTTCCGATTGCCATGTAAAAAAGACAAGGCCAAAAAGGGAGTTTAAGCCATCCAGCCACCGCACACAGCGGGTCACCGATCAAGGGAAGCCACGAAAGCAAGCAGGCTTTGGGGCCTAATTTTTGCAACCATTGCTGGGCGCGTTCATGCAATCTGGCGGAGTTGCCGGATTTTTTGGGGCTATTGGAATGCAAAGCCCGGTTAGCACCGTAACCTATCCACCAATCAACTGCACCGCCCAAAGTGTTGCCTAGCGTGGCCACGCCAATGGCTTGCCAAAACAGTTCCGGCTGGAGTTTAATCAGTCCTAACACAGCGGGTTCAGAGCCTAATGGCAGTAGTGTGGCGGACACAAAAGACAGCACAAATACCGTCGTCAATCCGTAGGTCGGTAATGCGAAAAGTGCAAGCAAAGAGGCAATCCAGTGTTCCATGCGTAGCGGGTCCTTGGTAAGGTGAAACGGTACGCAATGGGTACAAAAGAGAGGTACACAAGCGATACACAAACAGCAGCCACGTGAGGGGAAACAGTTGCGTTGCTAGTATAGGCACGCTAAGAGACTCTTGGCGCAAAAATGCCCTCGTGTCAAATTTGCTGAAATTTTAAGCAGTTAGAATGCATCTGCGCATCCCGTCGCAATCCTTCACCTCCCCTTCTATTTTTTTGTGTGGTTAGCATGCACATTGGTCCTTTTGCTTTGGCAAACGTTTTGCTGGTCGCCCCTATGGCGGGGGTTACAGACCGCCCTTTTCGCCAGCTGTGCAAGCGTTTGGGTGCGGGCTACGCGGTCAGCGAGATGGTGACATCCCGTCCGGACCTCTGGAATTCGCTCAAGACCTCTAGGCGCGCCAACCACGAAGGCGAACCTGGCCCGATAGCGGTGCAAATTGCAGGCACCGACGGGGCCATGATGGCCGATGCAGCCACCTACAACATCGACCGTGGGGCGCAAATTATTGACATCAACATGGGTTGCCCCGCCAAAAAAGTATGCAACAAATGGGCGGGTTCGGCCTTGATGCAAGACGAGGCACTTGCCATGGCGATTGTGCAGGCGGTCGTGCGCAGCTGTGCGCCGCGCAATGTGCCGGTGACGTTGAAAATGCGCACAGGCTGGTGCCAGAGCCATAAAAATGCCGTCACTTTGGCCCGGGCCGCGCAAGATGCTGGCGTGGCCATGGTGGCGGTGCATGGGCGCACCCGTGAGCAGGGTTACAAGGGCCTTGCCGAGTACGACACGATTGCAGCGGTCAAAGCGGCACTGCACATTCCCGTCGTGGCCAATGGTGACATAGACTCCCCCGAAAAAGCCCTGCAAGTACTCCAAGCCACCCAGGCCGATGCCATCATGATTGGCCGGGCGGCGCAGGGTAACCCTTGGATTTTCCGAGAAATTTCCCATTTTTTAGCCACCGGAACCTCGCTCGCCCCCCCTTTAGTGCAAGAGTTCAAACAGGTGCTGCTGGCGCATTTGCTAGACCATTACAGCCTGTATGGAGAGTTTATTGGCGTGCGTTCGGCACGCAAACACATTGCCTGGTATGTGCACGATTTACCCGGTGCCGCAGCGTTTCGCGTACAGATGAATGCGCTCGATGACAGTGCGACACAAATGCGCGCCGTCACACAGTTTTTAGACGGATTAGCTGAGACGATGCAGCGCATTCCCGCGCGCCAACCGCAACAGCCTAGGCCCGGTTAACGACCCCCTTTCACTTTTTCCTTGATTTTTTTGTTAATCTTTTTGTTGATTTTTTTGATATTTTTTTTCTTAACTTGTTCAGACTTTTTTAAACTTTTTTTTTAGACTTTTAAAAATCTTTCCCCTTTGAACCTTTCCCTCGTGAACCCTTGTAAGTTTGATATTAGTGAATTTGATATATGAGTAAAAACCAAATAGAAGAAAGCGTACGCAACAGCTTGGAAGGCTATTTCCGTGATTTAGGTGGCAGCGAGCCTGCCGGTCTGCATGAGATGCTCGTGCGGGTGATTGAGAAACCTTTGTTTGAGGTGGTTTTGGCCCAAGCAGAGCACAACCAATCGAAAGCCGCGCTTTGGTTGGGACTGAACCGCAACACGCTGCGCAAAAAATTAGTTGAACACAAACTTTTAAAGTAAACCATGAACGCACTCCTTTCTGTCTCTGACAAAACCGGCATCCTAGAACTCGCCCAAGCGTTGCACGCCATGGGAATTCGGCTGCTCTCTACCGGCGGCACCGCCAAATTATTGAGCGAACATGGCCTGGCCGTCACCGAGGTGGCCGACATGACGGGGTTTCCCGAAATGCTCGATGGCCGCGTCAAAACCTTGCACCCCCGCGTGCATGCCGGCCTGCTGGCGCGGCGCGACTTGCCTGCGCACATGGCCGCTTTGCAAACACAGGCCATCGACACCATTGACCTGCTGGTCGTCAACCTCTACCCGTTTGAAGCCACCGTGGCCAAGGCCAACTGCACGCTAGAAGAGGCGATTGAAAACATCGACATCGGTGGCCCCGCCATGGTGCGCAGTGCGGCAAAAAACTGGAAAGATGTGGTGGTTCTCACCGATGCGGACCAATACCCCGGCGTCATTGCCGAATTGCAAGAGCGTGGTCAGGTCAGCGACAAGACCAAATTCGCTTTGGCAGTCGCCGCGTTCAACCGCATTAGCCAGTACGACGGCGCCATCAGTGACTACCTCTCCGCAGTCGCCAACGACGACGCCATGACCCCCCAAAAGCCCCCAGTGCTAGCCCCCTTCCCCGGCCAAAGCAATGCGCGTTTCGTCAAAATGCAAGAGCTGCGCTATGGTGAAAATGCCCACCAGCAGGCCGCGTTGTACCGCGATTTGCACCCCGCCCCCGGCTCGCTGGTGACGGCGGTGCAGTTGCAGGGCAAAGAACTGAGCTTTAACAACATTGCCGATGCCGACACCGCGTGGGAATGCGTTAAAAGCTTCAGCGAGCCGGCCTGCGTCATCGTCAAACACGCCAACCCTTGCGGCGTTGCCATCGGTACCAATGCTTTGGATGCCTACAGCAAGGCCCTAAAAACAGACACCACCTCCGCGTTTGGCGGCATTATTGCCCTCAATACCCCGCTGGACGCGCAGGCCGCACAGCAAATCGTGCAGTATTTTGTCGAAGTCCTGATTGCGCCGAGCTTCACCCCCGAAGCCCTCACCGTGCTCAGCAGCAAAAGCAATGTGCGGGTCTTGCAAATTGCCCTGCCGCCCGGTGGCAAAACCGATTGGGCGCAAGGGCGTAACGCCGTCGATATGAAGCGCATTGGCTCTGGGCTGTTGCTGCAAACGGCGGACAACCACCAGCTCAGCCTGGCCGACATGCGGGTCGTGACCCACAAACAGCCTACGCCAGCGCAGTTGCAAGACATGTTGTTTGCCTGGAAAGTGGCGCAGTACGTCAAATCCAATGCCATCGTGTTTTGTGCGGATGGCATGACCATGGGTGTGGGCGCTGGGCAAATGAGTCGCCTAGACTCCGCCCGCATTGCCAGCATCAAAGCCACCCACGGCGGTTTGTCCCTGCAAGGCACGGTCGTGGCCAGCGACGCTTTTTTCCCGTTCCGCGATGGCCTGGACGTGGTCGTCGATGCCGGTGCCACCTGCATCATCCAACCCGGCGGCTCCATGCGCGATGAAGAAGTCATTGCCGCAGCCAACGAGCGTGGCGTGGTCATGGTCTACAGCGGCGTTCGCCACTTTAGGCACTGAACAGCCCCAGGCCTGCCCCCTGCGAACTTGCAAGCGAACTTGGCAAGTTCGCTTGCAACCTACTGCCGCAAACCAACGCGCCTTAAATAACCACCACGCTTTGGGGTTGGAAAAATGCCTGCTCGTTTTTGCGGGCATAGCCCAGCGGGTTGGCGACCACGCGGCATTGCCCGTGCAAATAATCGCTGGGCGCATGCAAATGCCCATGCAGCCACAACTGGGCCGAGGCTAACAAATCATCCAAGGCATTGCAAAACCCGGCGGTGCCCGATGTCAGGCCGTAGCGCGGATCCGCGCTGCGCAAACTGGGGGCAAAGTGGGTCACCACGACGGTGCTACCGACAAATGGTGTTGCCAGCGCCGTGCGCAACCAGTCTTGGCATTGCAGCGCCTGCTCGCGCAGCTGCGCTGCGAGGTAGGGCTCGCCGTGGCGGGTGGTGTCCGTTTTGCGCAGGTAATAATTGGCCGCTTTGAACGCCTTGTCCCGAACTTTGATCTGCTCGCTGGTGGTGCGGGCCGTGCCAGCAAACGCATCAAAGTCGGTCCACAGCGTGGTGCCCAGCAGGCGCACGGGCTGTCCGTGCTGGTCGCGCCACGCTACTTGCAAGGCTTGGCGCTCCAGCCACGTAATCCCCAAGCGTTGGCACACGGTTTGCAAACGTGCATGGGCTTGGTCGAAATCCATGCCATCGTATTCATGGTTACCGGGGACATAAAACACCGGGCAGGGCCAGCCGTGCAAGGGCGAGAACTGCGTCAAACCAAAATCCGGATCGGCCAAGGTGCTGCCACGCTGGTACGAGCCAATGTCTCCGGCCAAGATCAGCGCGTCCACGCCTGGCGTGGGCTGCGCGCGCCATTGCGGGTGGGCCTCCAAATGCAGATCA
>JBIPME010000317.1:0-3393 GCA_044369275.1 Rhodoferax sp. | reverse complement strand
AGCAATTTCGGTTGCCAACCAGAGTTCTACCCGCTGTTCATAGCCCCCCATTGGCATGCGCACAAGGTGCAAGGCTTGAACTTTTCCGCCGGGCAAAGTGATTTCTTCGGTGTTTTGTATTTCAAATGCCCAATTCTCTGAGCTTCTGGGTCCTATGGCTTGAAAGCTCAGGATACTGCCCGTGGGGAATCGGCCGGGTTCGCCCGCCAGCATTGCGCTGAGTTGTAGAAAAATGCTGAGCTGGTCTTGGGCATTGGGAAGCAGTGCAACTTCGGGGCTGTTGCTGCTGAAGCTAACTGTATTTTTATCGCGCTGAAAATGTGCCGCCACTTCGCTGCCACGTGAGGCTTTGTCCCCAAAACGCAGGGGGGCCAGGCCGTTTTCCGTGATGCTGCCTTTGCTGGTTTGAACCCGTGAGCCAAAGAGCCAGTGGCTGATTTCTAAACGGGCGTTGTAGTTTTTTCCGTCTTGTTGCCAAAGCAGTTCGGCACCAACTGCATTCGCTATGCCTTTTAGAACGATGGTGCCGTTGTATTTCAAACGCACAGTGTCGGGCAGGGCGTAGGTTTGCTGTTGAGATTGTGCTGGCGCGGGGGCGGTATCTTGGCTATTTTGGGGTGCGTCGATTACTGCATTGGGTGCCAGTTCAGCGGGGTGTGGCGTTGGCAATGGTTCATTGGTGGACGTGTCAGCGCGCGACGGCGTTTCTTCGCCTGCTGGCGCAGAAGTGCTGGTTGATTGCGCGGAATTGTCCGCAAGTGCAGTGCGCGTTGGGCGGGCCGCAGTCGCGGTGGCAGCAGTTCGGGGTTGTTTAACATGAACCCCTTGAGCGGCTTTGCTGTTGTTGGCAGGCGGCTGTGCAGTTTCAATGCTTCGGGTCGTAAACGCGATGGGGTCCATTAAAGGGTTCGATGGCAACTTGGCTTTGGGCAAAGGCAGGCCGACCAGAAGCATGTAGTGGGCCAACAGCACCAAACCGACGACCAAGCTGAATCTGACTATGGCTTTGCGTTTTGCCATTGGAATTGCGGCTTGAAAGGGAGGTGCGAATGTGAATGAATGCATTGCGCGCCATTACAACAAAAAAAGGTGAAAATGTGCCATGAAATTTGCAACTTACCAAGATGGTTCGCGGGATGGTCAATTGCTCGTTGTGTCGCGGGATCTGAGCCAAGCGCATTACGCTTCAGATATCGCCAATCGTTTGCAACAGGTCTTAGAAGACTGGAACTATTTTTCCCCATTATTGCAGGATCTGTCAGATCGGCTCAACGCCGGGCGGGCCCGCTATGCGTTTGCGTTTGAGGCCAACCGCTGCATGGCACCTTTGCCCAGGGCCTACAGTTACACCGTGGGATTGGCCTATCCAAGCCATTGGGCGCTGGTTTCGCAGACAGATGCGCAATGGGCTAAAGATTTTTCTCCGCCCATACCCAGCGCATCCTGCGTGGCTGGCGACAGTTTGCTCGGGCCCTGTGAAACCATTGCTTGGGGCGACAGCTTAGGGCTTGATTACGGCGCAGAACTTGCTGTGATTACCAGCGATGTCCCCAAAGCTTGCCATGCTGAACGCGCCTTGGATGCGGTCCGTTTGGTCATGCTGTCGAATGCCTTGCGTTGGCATGCTGGGCAGGGGGCGTCGGTTAGCACGACCAACCCGCCAAGCCCCGTGGCGACGGCATTTTCTCCCGTGGCTGTGACGCCCGACGAGCTGGGCAGCGCTTGGTCCAAAGGACGCGTTCATCTGCCGCTGCAATGCATGTTGAATGGGCGCAAATTCGGTTTGTGCGATGCGGGCACGGACATGCGTTTGCATTTTGGTGAACTGATTGCGCAGGCCAGCCAACTGCGCGGCCTGCGCGCTGGTGCGCTCATCAGCACAGGGCCTGTGAGCAACCAAGGTGTGGAGAAAAAAGGGAAGTGGAGCTGGCCCAAGGGCAGTAGCTGTATTGCCGAAAAACGCGCTATGGAGATTGTGCAAAACGGCCAGTGCAGCAGCCCGTGGTTGCAAGACGGCGATGTGGTACGCATCGAGATGAAGAACGGGCAAGGCGAAAGTGTGTTTGGTGCCATTGAACAAGAAGTTGTTGTAACCCAACGCGTTTGATGCCGTAAGCATCGTATGAGTCGTAAGCGTCGTAAGCGCTTGTATTGCGCAGCAATGCCCGTAAAAACGCACAAGCCCAGCACGAGGCTGGGCTTGAACTTAGGCTGCACGGTGCGCGCTAGGCGCTGTGCATCTGCATAGGTTTAGAACTTATAACCAATAGACAGACCAAAGGACTCTGGGTCCAAGGTGTTTTCTTGGGTTTGGCCGGTGGACAAAGTGGTTGTCGTTTTCAACGGGGTTTTGCTGTAGAAAGCATCGATAAACCAGTTGTTATTGAAAGCCACCGTTGCGCCCAATTGCACTGTGAAAGTGAATTTGCTGTCGATTTTCAGTGTCGTAGGCGTGCCACCTGGGTTGGTTAGCTGCGTAAGGGCTCCGCTGCCAGTTTCATTGAAGAAATAGGCATAGGTAGGGCCAATACCGACATAAGGACGCACAGCCGACTGGGGCTCAAAAAAGCGGTATTGTGCAAGCAGTGTCATGGGCAATGCAGTGACTTCACCGATTTTGCCAACGCCTTGCAAGCCCGCACCCGCACCATTGAGGGTGTGTTTAAAGCCCAGGGCGATTGGCAGATCGAACGAAATATGGTCGCTGTACATGTAGGTCAGGCCACCTCCCAAGGAGCTGGCGGACTCTACGTCCGACTGCGAATTGCGAAAGCTGGGGGGGCTCAAGTCGCTGCTGTTGACTCTGGGTGTAATCGTGATGCCGCCAAGGCGGACCATGGTGTCACCAGCCGCTTGGGCCATTGCCGCACCGGCTGCGCAGAACAGGGCGGCAGCTGCTATTGCTTTAATTTGGTTTTTCATAAATTTAATCCTGTTTTAACAGCCTTTTACAGCCAGCCTTTGGAGATCAGTGAGCGATTAACGAGTTGGGCCATCAGCTTATGGCCTTGTGGTGTGGGATGGAAGCTGTCTGAGAATGCATAGGTTTTCCACCAGTTGGGATCTGTCACACCGGCGGGTGGGTTGGCAGACAGGGCTGCGGCCGTGCAGGTTTCAAAGTTGTATTGCTTCAATTTGGTGGTGCTATCTATGCCGGTGGACGGGCAAGCCGGTGTCGTGGCGTTGGTCAGCCCAAATTGGGCTGGGTTGGCAACCTGCGCGGTCATTTCGGTGTTGAAGTCAACCACAGTGGTCACGCTGGAAAAGTCTGCGGCACTGCTTGCCAATTGGGTATTGAATGCGGCGATCCAAGACAAAAAGAGGCCTTCTGTTTCAGCGCGCTTGGTGGCCGCAGCGGTGGCAGCGGCAGCAGCAGTTGCACCTTGCGCTATG
>JBIPME010000315.1:0-3404 GCA_044369275.1 Rhodoferax sp. | reverse complement strand
ACCATAGGTGAAGTGGTGGTCATTGAGCTGCTCTACGGTAAAAAACTCTTCGGGGTAACTGGCCACGGTGCCTTGGTCGGTGTCCCAATGGAAATAGGTATTGCCCTCGCCGCGCAGCCACTGCTGCGCCCGCTCTTGCACCATGCGCAGCAGTTTGTCGCGCCCTTCCAGGTCGCCTTGCTGCTCGACCACGTCCATCAATTTCAAAATGCGCTGCAAGCCCTTGCCCTGCCAGTAGGGGCCTTTGCCCTCTTCGAGCATCATGCGCCGGGCATTGCGTTGGTCTGACTTCAAGGTGTCGCGCAACTCGGCGCTGCGGGGGCCTTCGGGCACGCCAGGCCAGTAAGGAACAAAGCCGTGGTACTGCGCCCGGGTTTTGAATTGCGAGGCGGCCAAGAGCCGAATTTTGCCGCGCACAGTGTCGTACGCTGCGCCCAACTGGCCTTGCACGCTGGGGTTGTTGTACCAGTGGTGCGGGTACAAACCCAGCAAGGGGCCGTGGTTGGGGCCTTCCATGGTTTGCGTGTTGGCGCTGAAGGTGGTCTCTACGCTGCTGCTGGCGGCGTCGTATTTCCAATCAACGCGAGTGCTTTGAATAAACGCGTAGGCGTGGCGGGTGAACAAGGCCAAGGTCTGCGCCTGGTCGTCGGGCAAGGCCGCTGCGGCCAGGTAACCCTTGCCTTCGGGCATGTGGCCCAGCCACTCGGTCTCTGAAATCTGCTCCCAACGCGCACCGCTGGGCGCAAACAGGGCGTAGGTTTTGTCTTTCAGGCGCAGCGCCAAGACCCGGCTGTCGCCCGTGCCCGCCAGCCGCTGCGCCACGCTGGGCAAACGCAGGCGCACATCGCCACGGCTGAGCTGCACTTGCACATAGGGGCTGCCGTGGGCCAAGGTCACGCGCAGGTCGTCCGTGCCACGCGCCAGGGACAAATCCACCGACCAATCATCGGCCTTGGCCAAGAGCGCAGGCCCGGGCACAAAGGCCGCCGGCGAGATCAACAAGGCATCGCGGTGCGGGTACTGAATCACCGTGTCTTGGCGCTCGGTGGGCACCACCTCTTTGGACGGCAGCACAAACTCCACCCCCTGCGCCGTGGGCCGCACCGTGAGCGGCTGCACAAACAGCGCCTCCGGCTTGGGGTTGTAGAGCACCGTGGAATACCACTGGGCCGACTGGGCGGGCGTGGCCAACATCGCCGCCGTGCGCAAACTGGCTTTGGGCACCTTGCGGTCGCCGGACTTGGGCGTGGCGTAATACGCCCCCGCCCCCAAAGGCACGGGCTGGGCTTGGGCCGTAGACCACAGGAACAAACTCAAAAAAACGCTACACCACACGCCCAAGCGCAGGCGCCAACACGCACGCAGCCTGCGTGTGCGCCCGCAGGCAAAGATGCAATTCGAAATCCAATGCGCAATGCAATTCGAGATGCAATTCATGGGGGTGTTCTTGGTGGACGGTGGGTGCATAGAGACGAAAAATACAGAATGTGTAGGGCTACGAACGCGTGGTACGAACGCATAGTACGGACGTGGGATGCAAACGTAGGGGGGCAAATACGCCAAAACCGTGAAGGCCCGATGATAATGAAAGCGCTTTCTTTAGCCAACACATTCCGCAAAAAACACGGCAAACCAAGGGAAAACCCCCATCTGAAATTCAAAACCTTCATTTTCGATTCCCCTATTAGGGTAAACACGGTGCCAAAAATACCAGAAAAACAGGATGATGTTAGTAATTTTGTAAGCGCTTTCATTTCAACAAACAACACGCCCAATGACCGCCATGCCCTCCCAACACACTTCTCAACGCACCTCACCCCAGCCCGCCACCCTGCGCAAAACCCTGTTGTGTGCGGCCCTGATGTCATCGAGCCTGGGCAGCTACGCGCTGGACTTCGGCCCGAATGGGGAATTTAGCCTCACGGGCTTTGCCGAAATCACCGCCACCCAGCAAAGCAACTACTGCGCCAACTGCCAGTCAGCGGGCAGCGCAGCGGGCAAACAAATACGCAGCTCCGACTTCATCATCCCGGGCAAACACTACGGCGACGCGCTCATGACCAACTGGCAGGTGCAGCCCTATTTGGGCTTTAAAACCGACCTGGGCCAAGGCTTTAAATTCAACGCACTGCTCAGCCAGCGCTACCGCCAAGGCACGGTCGATGGCAAGGTCGACGGCGAAGAAACCCGCTTCAGCGGCACCGTGGACGTGCCCGGCTACTGGTACGAAAAAAACATTGCCATCAGCCATGAAGACTGGGGCAGCGTGCGCATTGGCAGCATGACCACCCGCAGCTGGAGCGTGGCCGACTACCCCTACGGCACCAACCTGGGCATGGCCTCGGCTTGGGCCTCTAGCGGTGCGGGCTACGGCATGCTGGCCAACGCGGTGCGCGTAGGCTCGCCGCTGTTTGACGTGGCAGGTGGCGACTTGTTTGTCGAAGCCAGCTACGACCAAGGCAACACCCAATTCAGCCGCCTCAAACCCGCACTGTGGGAGCTGTACGCCCAGTTCCACAAAGGCGATTTGGTGGTCGATGCCACATTGCAAAACGCCAAAAACGGCAGCCCCAGCGCTTGGGGCCACGCCCCTTTCAGCGGCGTCACCCCCTTTGCCATTGACGACACTGCCACGCAATTCGCAGGCGACGGCAGCCAAGTTCTGCTGGGTGAAAACCAGCAAAGCATCGCCATGGTCATGGGCCGCTACCAAGCCACCAGCCAAATCGAACTCCTGGCCGGCCTGCGCTACAACCGCTGGTCCGGTGCCAATTTGGCCTACTCGGGCGCCAGCAACTGGAGCACCGCTTTTAACGTGGACTTCAACAACCTGCCCAACGTGGGCTACGGTGCCAACTCGGTGGACGCCCTGCTGGGCGCACGCTACCGGCTAGGCGCTTGGATGCTCTACGCCGGGGCCACCTACCTGGGCAAAGCCCAAACCGACAACCCCAGCGAACGCGGCCAAAGCAATGCGGCACTCATCAACACCTTTGGCGCCAACTACGACTTTGGCCGCGGCCTGCAATTCACATCCACCCTGGGCATGGTCCACTACGACCGCCTGGGCCTGGCCCCCATGTCCATGCCCGGCAACGACTCGTTTAGCAATGTAGATTCGCGCATCAGCCAAAACGGCCACTGGCTCACCGTGGGCATGGTCTACGCGTTTTAAGCCTGCCGTTTTGACTGCACCTTGCCCCTAAAAACCCCATAAATCCGAGCCACTTTCGAGACCCTTTCGAGCCCTTTTCGAGCCACTTTCGAGCCACTTTCGAGCCACTTTCGAGACCCTTTTATGCCTTCCATCACAACCCTTCTCGCCCGCCTGCGCCCCAGCCTTCCCGCCACCTTGGGCACCGCCCTGGGTGGCATCAGCCTAGCCGTCTTAGTCGCCTGCGGTG
>JBIPME010000316.1:0-3404 GCA_044369275.1 Rhodoferax sp. | reverse complement strand
TCACCGCCGGCTTGAGCGTGTTCATTGCGCTATGGAGCGCGGTGCGCGAGCGACGTGGCGATTTGGCGCTGCTACGCATGCTGGGTGCACCGCCCGGCAAAGTGGCCGCGCTGCTGCTGTGTGAGGCCCTGTGGCTGGGGCTGATCGCGTCCGTGGTGGGCGCGCTGCTTGGACAAGGCTTTGCTGCTTTACTCGCTTGGGCACTGCAACTGGACAACTCTTTGCGCATCAGCGGCATGGTCTGGCCGTCGGAGTTGCTGTGGGTGCCGTGTCTGGCGCTCGGCGTGTCGCTGGTGTCGGCGATTCTGCCAGCGCTGGGGGCCTATCGCGTCAGTGTTCTTGAACTTTTACAAACCAGGTGAATCTATGAAAAAAGTGCTTTCTACCCTTGCAGCGCTTGCGCTGACTGCTACGTTTTCCATTGCAGCGGAAACTGAAAAAGAAACCAAGGAAGACATCGCCAAACACCGCGCCATGGCAGCCGCGCACGAGGCAGCCGCCAAATGCCGCGAAGCCGGAAAAGGCGAAGACGTTTGCAACGCGGAGCTGACCAAAGCGTGCAAAGGCATTGCCATTGGCAAGTTTTGCGGCATGAAACACGCGCATTGAGTCGCCCAACACCTGGGCGTGGCCAAGGACACCGTTTACCGCTGGCGCAAGCGCAAGGGCCTGCCCGCGCGCCGCGTAGGGCGGCTGTGGAAGTTTCAGTTCTCCGAGGTGGATGCCTGGGTGCGCGCAGGCGTGGCGGCTGTTGCGCTCGGACCATGCGCCGCTGGTGGCCAGTTTTTTGCACCGGGTGTTCGTGGTGCCCAATGTGCGGGTGATGGCGGCGGCGGATTTGGCCGAGGCTCCTGCGCACCCAGACTACCGCAGGCTATTGCTCAAAATTGAGCGCCACCCTTTCCGTTTTGACCCTAGGCTGTTTTGACTGTGCAGCGAATAAGTCGAAGAAGGTGAAGAAGGTGACGAAGTGGATGGGGAGCGGGCTTAAGGGTGCTACCCCGGGGCGCATTGAAACAAGCCGTTAAGGCTTAAGCGCTGGCTGCTCCCAACCCGGCACATTCACAACATAGCGCGTGGCCTTGCCCAAACCCTCGATGCGCAACAAGCCGTGCGCTGCCAAGTCGGCCAAATCGCGTGTGGCTGTGGCTTTCGAGATGCCAGTGATCCTGGCGTACTTATCGGTGCGCATGCCGCCCAAAAATCCGCCGCCCGAGCCCACATGCCCGGCTTCGAGCAAACGCTCCAGCACCTTGCTTTGGCGCGGGTTGATGTGGCACTGCGCTGCGCGCAATCGAAACTGCGCTTTGTCTGTCGCATCGCGCACCACAGCCTGACTGGCCACACAAGCACGGGTGAAAGCCTGCACAAACCACTGCACCCAAGGCGTAGCATCAATCGACTGGGCATCAGGAGAAACACCTCGCAAGCGCTGCGCGTTATTAAGCGCATCGTAATAAGCAGAACGCGTTTGATGCATTTGATGCGCCAAGCCGAACACACGCACCAGCGTGGGATTAGCCTCTGGGTCTTGCGCACACATGTCTTGCGCCAAAGCCATGTCTGCCAAAGCACGCCCTATGCGGCCATTGCCATCTTCAAAAGGGTGGATGGACTCAAACCACAAATGCACCAAGGCTGCGCGTGCAATACCGTTGAGCGTGGCATCCGCATTGGCGAACCAAGCCAAAAAACGATCCATCTCTGCACCTACGCTTGCAGAGGGTGGTGCCTCGTAATGCACCACCTCACGCCCCAAAGGCCCGCTGACAATTTGCATGGCATCGGCATGGTCACGCAAGCGGCCCACAGCAATACGGACAATGCCCGACGTGCCACCAGGAAACAACGCCGACTGCCAGCGACACAGTCTGTCCACATCCAGCGCTGCACTGTGGTTGGCCAAGGCGTCTTGCATCACCTGCACCAAACCTTCAACAGATCGGTCTACGCCCGGCGCATCGGCCAACGCAAGCCGGTGCGCCACCGACGACCGCAAAGACTCTAGATTGAGCTGCTGCCCCTCAATCGCAGCTGTCGCCAGCGCCTCTTGCACCCACAACTCGCGCTGCACCTCATTGGCTTGCTCCAGCCCAATGGCACCCAGCAACCCCAACAACCGCCCTTGCTCTAAGCGGGCATGGTCTAGCGCAGGGGCAAGTGCTGTCGCGTCCAATGTGAGCTGCGGCCAGGCACGGTGCTGCCAGATGTAACGTGGTGGTGTGGACGGGGTTTGGGTGGACGGGGTTTGGGTGGGCATGAGGTGTATCTTAGCAAATGCACATCAAATAATGAGGCGTATTTTTAAAAATACAACTCAAAACATAGCGCGACTCACTGTGACAACATTTGCGTTACAAAGAGATTTCAGACCCCTTGATCAAAGCAGCTCCTGGCCAGTGCTGCGTCAACTTTCTACTTTTGGTTCCGATGGTTATTGGGGGGGATTGCCGGGTGAAAAACGCATAGATACGCTGCACTTCTGGATTGTTGTCATTGCGATAGCCTTGTCCATTGATCGTTTCGATTAGGCAAGTACGCAATTCATTGGAGCAGGGCAGCAATTCAGCCATTAAAGACAAGCTTTCTGGTGATAGATCCGAGCGTTGTCAAGATTGAACGCTTCCTCCAAACTGGCGCAGTTTAATAAACTGCGCCAAAACGGCGCCACAAGCTATGCCATCCACCACAGACTTACTCAACAGCATCCAGGCATCCGCGAACGGATTGGCGCTGGCCGAACTGCTGAGCGCGCAAGCCGCCGTACAAGCACTGATCGTCGAAGAACTGCGCAGGCTGCACGAAGGGGTGCTGGCGCGCTACGGTCTGCGGCCGTCGCAGTACACCGCCTGGAAGGCCGTTCAGGGCCATTGACGCACGTGTGTGCAGGCTGAGGCTGGATTGGAATCCGCACGACCGAAAGGATTTATTGCCAAACGCGCCTACTTGGCGCGAAATCCTTACCAACGTGAGGATTTGCCATGAAGATACCCATTGACTGGGCAACCCTGGGCACTACGCGCTCAGTCCGCACCTGCCACTGAGCGCCGAACCCTCGTTGGACGGCGCAAGCAAGCGGTCGGTGGTGGCGCGCAGGCATAGGGTGACGCGTAAAGTTGCGCCTGCATTGCGGGTCGGCAGCAGGGCGGCGGCGCGGCGCACCATGGTAAATTCAACGGCCTTAACCTTTCCCCCCAAGACCGCATGCCTAATCTGATGCTTAAAATTCCGCTGATGCTTCAAATGCCGGTATCCCTAGTGCCCAGTGCGAGCTTTAGTGCGACCGTCAGTGCAAGCGCTTTCCAGCATTGCTTGCGCGCAGGCCAATGAGCGCCAGCCTCACGCTTTCGCCCCAAGGCCAACTGCGGTTCGATTTGCAGGGCGGACCATCGGACGCCGCCTAT
>JBIPME010000020.1:0-10711 GCA_044369275.1 Rhodoferax sp. | reverse complement strand
TTAAGCTAAAAAATCAAATATTTTAGCTATTTATTTTCTCTCACCCACATCAATAGGAGTTACATATGATTGAAGCTTACCGTGCGCATGTAGCCGAGCGCGCTGCTCTTGGCATCCCTCCCCTGCCCTTATCCGCTAAGCAAACCAGTGACTTGATCGAGCTACTCAAAGCCCCCCCCAAAGGCGAAGAAGCCATGCTGGTGAACTTGATTACGCACCGGGTGCCCGCAGGCGTGGACGATGCCGCCAAAGTCAAAGCCAGCTATTTGGCAGCGGTGGCGCACGGCACCGAAAAATGCACGCTGATTTCACGCGCACAGGCCACCGAATTGCTAGGCACCATGCTGGGCGGCTATAACATTGGACCGCTGGTGGATTTGTTAGACGATGCCGCAGTGGCACCCGAAGCAGCGCAAGGCCTGAAGAAAACTTTGCTGATGTTTGACCAATTCCACGATGTCAAAGAAAAGGCCGACAAGGGCAACAACCACGCCAAAGCCGTGCTGCAAAGCTGGGCAGACGCCGAGTGGTTTACCAGCCGCCCCGAGGTGCCCGCATCGATTACGGTCAGCATTTTGAAAGTCACCGGCGAGACCAACACCGACGACCTCTCCCCCGCCCCCGATGCCTGGAGCCGCCCCGACATTCCGCTGCACGCCTTGGCCATGCTCAAGAACAAACGCGAAGGCATTACGCCAGAAGAAGATGGCAAGCGCGGCCCTGTCAAATTCATTGAAGAACTGCGCGCACGCGGCAACTTGGTCGCCTACGTAGGCGATGTGGTGGGCACGGGCTCCAGCCGCAAATCGGCCACCAACTCGGTCTTGTGGTTCACGGGCGAAGACATTCCCTTTGTGCCCAATAAACGCTTTGGCGGCGTCTGCCTGGGCACCAAAATTGCACCGATTTTCTACAACACCATGGAAGACGCAGGCGCCTTGCCCATCGAGTTGGACGTGAGCCAAATGCACATGGGTGACGTGATTGAACTGCGCCCTTACGAAGGCAAGGCTTTCAAAGCCGGGGTAGAAATTGCATCGTTCCAAGTCAAAAGCGAGGTACTGTTCGATGAAGTGCGCGCAGGTGGGCGCATTCCTTTGATCATTGGCCGCGGCCTCACCGCCAAAGCACGCGAGGCTTTGGGCCTACCCACCTCCACCCTCTTTCGCCTGCCCCAAGTGCCCAAAAGCCATGGCAAAGGCTTTAGCCTGGCGCAAAAAATGGTGGGGCGCGCCTGCGGCCTGCCCGAGGGCCAAGGTGTGCTGCCGGGAACCTATTGCGAACCGAAAATGACCTCCGTGGGCTCGCAAGACACCACCGGACCCATGACACGCGATGAGCTGAAAGATTTGGCCTGCTTGGGCTTTAGTGCCGACTTGGTGATGCAATCGTTTTGCCATACCGCCGCCTACCCCAAGCCCGTGGACGTGAAAATGCACCACGAACTGCCCGACTTCATTAGCAACCGTGGCGGCATCTCGCTGCGCCCGGGCGACGGCGTGATCCACAGCTGGCTCAACCGCCTGCTGCTGCCTGACACGGTGGGCACGGGCGGCGACAGCCACACCCGCTTCCCCATTGGCATCAGCTTTCCCGCAGGCTCCGGCTTGGTCGCCTTTGCCGCCGCTACCGGCGTGATGCCCTTGGACATGCCCGAATCGGTGCTGGTGCGCTTCAAAGGAAAAATGCAAAACGGCGTCACGCTCAGGGACTTGGTCAATGCCATTCCCCTGTACGCCATCAAGGCCGGCCTGCTCACGGTCGAGAAAAAAGGCAAGAAAAATATTTTTTCAGGCCGCATTTTAGAAATTGAAGGCCTGCCCGACCTCAAAGTAGAACAGGCGTTTGAACTCTCCGATGCCTCCGCCGAGCGCTCTGCCGCTGGCTGCACCGTGCACCTCAACAAAGAGCCCATCCAAGAGTACATCCAAAGCAACATCACCATGATGAAGTGGATGATCGCCAATGGCTACGCCGATGCGCGCACACTGGCGCGCCGTATCGCGGCGCAAGAAGCTTGGTTGAAAAAACCCGATCTGCTCCAAGGCGATGCCGATGCGCAGTACGCCGCCGTCATTGAAATCGACCTGGCCGACATCCATGAACCCATCGTGGCCTGCCCGAACGACCCAGACGATGTGAAAACCCTGTCTGAAGTGGCAGGCACCGCGATTGATGAAGTCTTCATCGGCAGCTGCATGACCAATATTGGGCATTTCCGTGCAGCCTCCAAACTCATGGAAGGCAAGCGCGACATTCCCGTCAAACTCTGGATTGCACCGCCCACCAAAATGGACGCCAAGCAACTCAGCGACGAGGGGCACTACGGCATCTTGGGCGGCGCAGGCGCGCGCATGGAAATGCCGGGATGCAGCCTGTGCATGGGCAACCAAGCCCAGGTGAAAGAGGGGGCCACCGTGTTCTCCACCTCCACCCGCAACTTCCCCAACCGCCTGGGCAAAAACAGCAATGTGTTCTTGGGCTCGGCCGAGCTGGCCGCCATTTGCTCCAAACTGGGCCGCATCCCGACCAAAGCCGAGTATTTGGCAGACATGGGGGTATTGACCGCCGCCAGCGACACGGTCTACCAGTATCTGAACTTTGACAAGCTCAGCGACTACACCAGCCCAGCCGCCACGGCAGGAGCCTAAGTCTCTATAGCCCCCAGCCCGCCCCTGCTAGGCCTAGGTTCTAGGCAGGGGCCAAGGCAAGACAGAGAACCCCAAAATTGTGCACTGCGGCCCTGCGGTAATCGCTTCAGGGGCAGCATCAAGGTGCTTTGACAGTCAAAGCACGATCCCAGTTCAGGATCAAGCGCGCTGTAACCAATGTCACCGACTGCGTATCCGCATGCTCACGCCCAGCCTCTATGCGAACATCGACCCATGGATTTACGCTGTACCCCAGTGTCAACGCAGTACGCCGCTGGGGCGTGTAGTTGCCAAACCCGGCTTCCGTCGCAACCAAGCTGGCACCGCCTCCGACCAGTGTATGTTGCGCATTCAAACGTTCGTTGCGCAGGGCCACTTCCCATTGCGGGCTGATTCGCCAGACGAGCTCCAGCCAATCACCACGGGTGAGCCCATCGTATTGGCCAAAGCCATTGCGCGATTGAAGCGTGCCTTGCTCGTTACGCCAGAGCAATGCACCTGTAACTGTGATCGGCAAGGTGCGTGCGACCCATTGCCCGCTGATGCCAGTAAGGCGAGAGCGACCATCAAAACAAACAACGCCATTCATGCTCGCATCGCAGACTGGGGTGGCATGGGTATGCGCACCGTTGCTGCTGATGATGCGGCTCCCCCGACCTGTAGGGTCAAGTTGCGCGGCGAAACCGTCCAACGTCCAGTCGCCGAAAGCGTCGCCCCATTGCGCACCCAGATGCAGACTGGGAAAAGCGTCGCTTGTAGACGAACCAGGAAAACTGTGCCCAGCCCACAAGCCAGCATCCAGAGTCCAATCCAGACCCAACCACTGACGCTTCAAGCCCAATTCAGCGCCATCTTCAATCCAGTCCCCAGTGGTAATAGCCTGCTTGGCAAGTGGCGTCAGGCTAAAACGGTCCAAGTGGCCCGCACGTGTCACCACCGTGCCCAGGGATGGCCGTTGTCGGCCTGCACCTAAAGTCCAGAAAGTATCCGAAAGAGTTCCCCTTGCTTGCAACCAAGCCGCCTCAACGTGCGTAGGGTCTGCGCCGTGCGCACCCCAAGCCAGTTGCGCGCCAAAGGTGTCATTCAACCTGTAGCCAGCCTGCACCACAGCGTGCTCCAACTGGGTGGCGCGCCGGTCTACACCTGGATCACCTTGAAGCAGGTACCCCGGCAACCCCTGCGAAGGCAAGCGTTGCGGTGCGGACAGCGAAGTGACCACTGCCGATATGCCCAACTTGAGTCCGGGTGTGTCGGCAATAGCTTCGTTGGCATCGGTGTGTGCCAATGCGTGCTGCGCACAAAGGCTCGCCAGAAGTGCGCCTGCCACAAACCAAATGCGATAGAAGGTCTTACTTGAATGGATCAGCATGCTTGGTCGAAGTGATGAACTCTTCATCTGTGAGGGTTTTGAGGAAGGCCACCAGATCAGCCTTGTCTTGTTCCGTGAGGTTGATTTGAGCGACCAAGCTGCTTTTGTTGGGGTTTTGACGCCCATCCCCCGCAAGCGGGCCGCTGGTGATGTTGCGTCCCCCGGCAGCATAAAAGTCAAGCACAGCCTCCAGCGTGGAAAGAGAGCCATCGTGCATGTAGGGTGCCGTCTTTTCAATGTTACGCAGACTAGGGGCGCGAAAACGCCCCATATCACTGGCGAGTCCGGTTTCCTCAAACAAACCACGGTTTAGCATAGGAAATGCACCCGTACCACCTATGTTGTACAGCCCTGTATTGCTGAACGGCAGTTCCAGCACGCGGGTAGAGGCATGAACCACTTGGTCGTTAAAGTTGAAGCTTCCATGGCAATGAAAGCATTCCGCCTTTTCACCAAAGAACAACTTCTGCCCCCGATTCTCTTGTTCGGAAAGAGTCCCCTTGCCTTGGAGCTGTTGGTCATACCGACTGTTGGCCGAGATCAGCGACCGCTGAAAACTGGCAACAGCCTTGGTAATGTTGGCCCAGGTAATAGGTGCTGCATCCGCAGCAAAGGCGGCTTTGAACTTGTCTTGGTACAGCGTCTGGTCTTTGATGCGTTGCAGCACTTGGAGTTTGTTTGCATCATTGACACCCATCTCGACTGGATTGGTACCGAAGATGGGGACCGCCATTTGCTGCTCAAGGCTGGTGAGTGATTTATTGGCCCAGGTCAGTGTGGGGTGGTAGGCTGAATTAGCCAAGGCTTGCGTACTGCGTGGATGAACTTCGCCCGTAGCACCCATGGCCTGCGCCAAGCCATCGGTAAACGCTTTGTCCTGCTGGTGGCAACTGGCGCAGGCTTGCTTGCCATTGCCAGACAGGCGCTTGTCGTAAAACAGGAAGCGACCCAAGTCCACTTTTTCTGCGGACATAGGATTTTCCGTTGGCACGCTAGGCACGGGAAAATAGCTTGGCAGGCTCCATTTCCAATGGGTGGCAGCAGACGTGTTAGTGTCCACCACGGTTACCCCGCCTGAATCGCCCCCCCCTGTACCACCACAGCCAACAAGGCTCCAAACAACTGCCGCAGCCCCCGCCCCTCTGCGGATCAAAGTCCAACGCATAGCAAGCACCCTATTTGGCGATTGCGCGGAAAACGGACTGCGCGGCGCTAGCCTGCCCGCCCGAAGTCAAGTCCAGACCCATCTGGGTAAACAGCGCTGGGCAATCCAGGTCGGTGGTACCCGACATGCAGCCAACGGTCCCATTTTTGTTCACGGAAATATCCGTCGTCTTAAACAACTGCGCTATATCGAGTGCGACTTGTTGGGTACTGGGGTTGAAGTCCAGCGTGAATTGTGCAAGGTTCTTTTTGGCGCAGCTGTCGGTGCCATCCCCAGGGCCGCTGCAATTCGTAGAAGCCAGATGCAAGTTGTAGGTGACGGCAGAAGCAGTGACCGTTGATGCTCCGGTGGTCGTGTTGGTGCTCACGCCGCCAACGGGGTTCAACTCAATCTTGACAAACTTGCGGCCCGATTGCCACGACCATCCCATGGCCATGATGTCCAGCGGCGCGGACGCGGCCATAACGTCTGAGTGACTTAATTTTTCTGGGACCCCAATCGTGGCCTTAACCTTAACGTAATTCCCAGTGGGCACCGTACCGCTCACAACGGCATTGGTGGCTGAAGTCCCCTCGCTGCCGCAAGCGCCTTGTGCATTTTCCAAATCGATCAGGGTCACGTTGCCCGAAGTACTGCTGAACTGCCAGTCGTTCTTGTCCAGCGTTACAGGAACCGCGACACCTTTGTCATTGACCAATTGCACATCGGTCAGGTAAAAGCGCAAATCGGTCAGTTGGGCATCAACAGGGGTGCTTCCAATACCTGGCAACACCGTTGCGCATTGGACTGGCGTATTGGCGCTGCCTGATACGGCGGCAAACTGAATGCGCACTGCAGAAGTAGTAGTGCTTGGTGTAGATGGGCCGCTGGAGCTCCCGCCGCCACAAGCGGTCAGGACAGTAGACAAGGCCAACGTGGCGATACCGAGGAATTTGTTCATGGGTTTCTTTCAATCAAGGAAAAAGGTGGCCACATTCGGCCTGCGCACAAAGCAAGTGCGCAGGCCGAATGTGGTGCTGTCATTCAAGTGTTAGGTGGCATATCGGCGGTACTGACCGTGGTCGCTGCCTCTGGGGGCAAGTCATTCACAGACAGAACGCTGGCCGCAGCCACGGCTCCATCTGGTGGCAACAAATCCGCGCCTAACAGTTGTTCTGCTGCAGAGAAGACTGGTGTTATTGCCACTGACTCTGAAGACGAGGAGCCGCCACAAGCAGTGAGCAACGTAGCGCATAGCGCCATCAAAGCGACCAAGGCAATGCGGGCGCGCATCAGTATTTCACCCAGAAGGTGTCCGTAGTCGATACAGTCGCTCCCGCCTTTGCGCCCAGGTCGCTGTAAGTGCTGTCCTTGGCAATCAAAGAGGTGATATTGGCTGCCGTGGTGGCGTTGGCGCTGTAACCAGCTTTACCAATCCAAACGATGGTCGAATCGCCAAAATAACTCTTGAGTGGGCTTGACAGGGTGAGTGCACCCGTGAAGTCAGAGGCGGCTGTCGCATCGAGCGTAAATTTGTTGAAGCCTTTGCGCTTTTCTGGAAAGACCACCAGCTTAGGCGAATTGGCGCTACCCCAGTCCATCACCACGTCTTGACCTGCCGCATCCTTGCAGGTCTGCACCGTCAAGAATTGGTATTTCTTGATGGACACATCGCTTGCAGATGACACGGCGGGCACCTTCAGACGAAGGCTAACTTTGTAGAGTTGGTTATCTAACGCAGAGTAGTTCTGACCGTCGGTCGCAATAGACTTTTTCGTCCAAGTGAACTTGACGTTGCCAGAGGCATCGACCGCACCGACTGTGACCGCACCGAACTCTCCCTTCAATGCGGGACGCAGAGATTGTGGCGTGGTTGCCTTGACGATGGCAGCAGGCACTGTGACTTCGATCTTGTACGTGTCTAGGTTGTTGCCCGTGAAGGTGGGGACGCTCTGCGCAGCGGCGCATCCGTGCGGCACGTTGAACGAAATTTCATTCGTGGTGTTCGCAATAGCGAAAGTGCTTTGACCGCCCGCAGCGATGGGCATCGTGAGATTGCTTAAACCAATGTGAGCGAAGGCAGTGCAAGCCGACAAAGCGCAAACAGCGACAAGAAGATTGCTGGTGAATTTTTTCATGGATAAAACAAATGTAGACGCACCCGCACGGGTACAAAAACCCCGTGCAGACACGCAATAGGACTACAAGATTCACCCGTCAGCAACTGACAAGTGAGCCATCAAAATGGAAAAGGGAAGTTCAGGCGAACGCGGGCGGCCCACGTGCTGGGAGAGGCGCACCCGTGAGGGCGGCAATGCGTGCAGCCGGGATAGCTTGCACGGCGAGGAACAAGGGCTGCGCCGACACAGCGAGTGTCTGCGTGGGCGGGGGTGGTGCACTCGCCATCACGCACAAGGGACAATGAATGGTAGGGCTGACCTGCTGGCTAGAACCCTCTTCGGACTTCATGCGCACGCTCATCGCGCCAGATGCGGAACAAATCAACTCCATGCTCACGGGGTTGATGGCCGACGAGGCAACTGCAACCCCAAACGACACCAAGAACAACGCCAACACCCATGCCGCGATTGGCTGGGCGAGGAAACGAGCGTAGCGCAAACAGTGCATCACTTGATCATATACGAAAATAACACGGCATTTGCGTATGAAGTGCCCCCGATGCTGGGCTCAACAATTGTCTTTTGGCGTACAGCAGCCCCAACGCCTAGGGGGTCAAGAGGCTAATCGCGCGCCAACTTGCATGCGCACCAAGCCAGCGCGCGCGGCGCATGCCAATTCTTTCGCACTAATCTTGCTGTGCGCCTTCGACCAAAAAGCGCACGCGCCGCACGCCGTTCCATTCATCGGCATCCAAGCGGAACGCCAGCGTCACTTTCTGCGGCAGTTGCTCCGTGTGGCCAAACCAGATGCCATCTACCGGTTGGCCTTGGTGCTTGAGTTTGAGTTGCAGGTGCTTTTCGCCCACCAGCCTTTGTGACACCACTTCCAGCTCTTCACTGAAAGTGGGGGGGGCAAAGCCTTGGCCCCACACCTCGTGGTGCAAGGTGTCGACCAAATCCACCCGCAAATACTGCGGCTCCAGAGGGCCATCGGTTTCCAGTCTGCGGGTTAAGGTAGCGGCATCCAGCCACTCTTGGGCCACTTCGATCAAGCCTTGCTCAAACAAATCCAAATGGTCTTGCGACACGGTGCAGCCCGCTGCCATGGCGTGGCCACCAAAGCGCAACAGCACGCCGGGGTAGCGCTTGGCCACCAAGTCGAGCGCGTCACGCAAATGGAAACCGGGGATGGAGCGGCCCGAGCCTTTGAGTTCGTGCTCCTTGCCCGGTGCCGCACTGGCCGCAAAGACGAAGCAAGGGCGGTGGAATTTGTCCTTGATGCGCGAGGCCACAATGCCCACCACGCCTTCATGAAAGTCGGGGTCAAATACGCACACCGCAGGCGGCGGCTCCTCGCCTTCGTCAAACAGCGACTCCACCACCAGCATCGCCTGCTCGCGCATGCCGCCCTCAATGACGCGGCGTTCGCGGTTAATGCTGTCGAGCTGGGTGGCCAGCGCTTGTGCTTGGCTGGCATCGTCGCTGAGCAAGCAGGCAATGCCCAAGGTCATATCGCTCAAGCGCCCCGCAGCGTTGATGCGCGGCCCCACAGCAAAACCAAAATCGAATGTGGTGGCCTTGGCGGGCACGCGCCCGGCGGCGGTGAACAAGGCGTCAATGCCTGCGGGCATCTGGCCCATGCGTATGCGTTTGAGGCCCTGGGCGACCAAGCGGCGGTTGTTGGCGTCGAGTTTGACCACGTCTGCCACCGTGCCCAAGGCCACCAAGGGCAGCAATGCATCCAGTTTAGGTTGGGGCTGTGCCGCCGTGCCAAACACCCCACGCGCGCGCAACTCGCTGCGCAAAGCCAGCAGCACATAGAACATCACACCCACGCCGGCCATGGACTTGCTTTCAAAGCTGCAGCCGGGTTGGTTGGGGTTGACGATCACGTCCGCATCCGGCAAAGAGGCGGCGGGCAAATGGTGGTCCGTGACCAGCACTTGCAAGCCCAAGCCTTTGGCATGCGCTACGCCCTCGATGCTGGCGATGCCGTTGTCCACGGTGATCAGCACGTCGGCCCCTCGGTCTTTCACGCGCTGGGCAATGGGTGCTGTGAGACCATAGCCGTCAATCACCCGGTCTGGAACCAAAAAATCCACGTGCTGCGCACCCAGCAAACGCAAGCCGCGCAAGGCCACGGCGCACGCGGTCGCGCCATCGCAGTCGTAATCCGCCACCACGCACAGGCGCTTGTTGGCTGCAATCGCATCGGCCAGCAACACCGCTGCGCGGTCAGCGCCCAGCAAACCGCTAGGCGGCAAGAGTTTGGACAGAGCAGGGTCAAGCTCGTCGGCGCTGGTGACGCCGCGTGCCGCATACAGCCTTGCCAACAAGGGGTGGATGCCGGTTTGTTCTAGCGCCCAGACGGTGCGCGGCGCAACATCGCGCAAAGTAATGTTCATAAGGTTTGTAACCAGGTCGTGGCGTAGGTTTGGGCATTCAAAGGCGCAATGCGTTGTCGGAGCTTGCGCCAAAAGCTTCTGGGTTGCAGGGTAAAGGTTTGCGCTGCGTGGCTGGCACACAGGCTCAACGACAGCGCACCGTGCGCATAGGTGCCGTTGGCCAGCTGCGCAGCCAAGGTGGCCAACGGCCCCGCGTCCAAGGCCTGCCAGGCCTGCACCCAGGCCCCTGCGTCCTGCGCCAAAGCCGCGCTGCGCAGGTTGTCAAAGACCTGCACGGATTCGGCCACCGGCCTGTAATCCGCAGGCAAAGCCCCCGTGCCGCTGATCCAAAAAGAATTGATTTCTGCCAAGCCCTGTGCGCTGCGGGCTTGGTTAAACGGGTGCGTGTAGAGCAACATTTGCATCTCGTTTTGCAAGCGCCGCAGCACGTGCGCCTGCGCTTGGCGCGGCATCCAGGCATCTACGCTCTGCCCGCGCACCAAGTCCAATGAGGCGGTGGCCAGCTCGGCAAACACGGCGCCCTGCGCCAACCAAGTGCCCGGCCTTAAGTGGTGCAAAGCAATGCCATCCTCGGCAAAATACGCTTGCATGGTGGCCATCAAGCTGGTCGACTCTTGTTCGCTCATTTGCAACGCCGCAGGGTCGCCCATGTGCACATGGTCCGCATTCACCTGCCAATGGCACAGGCTAATCCAAGCCCAGTGCCCGCGATGCCAAGCGCCCGTTGCGCTGTCTATGCCCAGCTGGGGGCCCTGTTGCAGGGCGTCTAAGGCAGCCCAAGGCACCAAGCCATCGCGGCTGGGCAAACCGAGGTACTGCGCGCGCATCTGCTCATGCAAGGGCGTCAACCGCCCATCGCCTTGGGGTGTGCGCGATACAGGGGTTAAAAGACCCAAAAGCCGACTTAAATGCGGCAGCGCTGGGGGGGCGGCGGCAGCGCCGGGGCCTGTCTTGGGCAGTGCCGCGTATGGAATCAAAATATGCATAGCCGCTATTGTCTTCTATGCCCTTGCCCCTTCCCC
>JBIPME010000510.1:0-3408 GCA_044369275.1 Rhodoferax sp. | reverse complement strand
TGCGAACTCGGTAATGATAGGACGCGTCAAGGGGTCTCATGTCGCCAAAATTGCGCCGGCCTTCACGGATTGCTCGGCCTTGACCGTCAAGACGGCACCGTAAGGAACTTTATGGCGCTCGCGCTCGCGTCCATGCTCATCGTGAATAATGATTTCGCCGGAACGTGCAATCACCACCAACTCACCTTTGCTGTTGGTGACGTAACGCATGGTTGCGTTAAAGCCGATATTGCCGTTCGACTTGGCTTCGACGCTAGAGGCAATCGCTGCACGGGATGCCGCACCACCGATGTGGAAAGTACGCATGGTCAACTGTGTGCCCGGCTCTCCGATGGATTGGGCGGCAATCACGCCTACCGCCTCACCACCATTGATCAGGCCGCCACGGCCCAAGTCGCGGCCATAGCAGCGTGCGCAAATACCAAATCGGGTTTCACAGGTCAAGGCGGTACGCACTTTCACCTCGTCAACACCCGCGACTTCCAACTCTTCAATCAAGTCTTCGTCCAGCATGACACCCGCTTTGACCAGAACCGAACGCGTCTCGGGATGCAATACATCGTCTGCCGCAGTACGTCCTAGGATTCGATCGCGCAAGGATTCAATCGTTTCACCGCCCTCCACAATCGCGCGCATAAGGTAGCCGTTATGGGTGCCACAGTCTTGCTCTGTCACCACCAAATCTTGGGTCACATCAACCAAGCGCCGTGTCAAATAACCAGAGTTTGCGGTTTTCAACGCCGTATCGGCCAAGCCTTTACGTGCGCCGTGTGTGGAAATGAAGTACTCCAACACGTTCAGACCTTCACGGAAATTCGCAGTAATAGGCGTTTCAATAATCGAGCCATCCGGTTTGGCCATCAAGCCGCGCATACCTGCAACCTGACGAATCTGCGCAGCAGATCCGCGTGCGCCGGAGTCGGCCATCATGTAGATGGAGTTGAAGGACTCTTGCGTTACTTCATTGCCATGGCGATCAATGACTTGCTCTTTTGAGAGCTTGGTCATCATCACTTTGGAGACCTCGTCACCCGATTTACCCCAGATATCGACCACTTTGTTATAGCGTTCGCCAGCGGTTACCAAACCAGAGACGTATTGCTGCTCAATCTCTTTCACCTCTTTTTGCGCACGGGCAATGATCTCGTGCTTCTCTGGTGGCACCAACATATCGTCGATGCAAATAGAGATGCCCGCTTTCGTTGCCAAACGGAAACCCGCTTGGAGTAGCTTGTCTGCAAATACCACCGTTTCTTTCAGTCCACATTTGCGGAAAGAAACGTTGATCAGTTTGGAAATTTCTTTTTTCTTCAACGCCTTGTTGATGTTAGAAAAAGGCAAGCCCTTGGGCAAAATTTCAGACAGTAACGCACGGCCCGCGGTGGTTTCCCACAGCTTGGTCGAGGCTTCGAACTCACCCGTTTCTTTGTTTTTGCTGTATTCCGTTAAGCGCACATTGATGCGGGAATTCAACTCCACTTCAGAAGCATCGAAGGCACGTTGCAACTCATCGGTGTCCGAAAAAATCAAACCTTCGCCTTTGCCATTGATGCGCTCACGCGTGGCGTAGTACAGACCCAGCACCACGTCTTGCGATGGAACAATAGAAGGCTCTCCGCTGGCTGGAAACAGCACATTGTTGGAGGCCAACATCAATGTACGGGCCTCCATTTGTGCCTCTACGGACAAAGGCACGTGAACCGCCATTTGGTCGCCGTCAAAGTCGGCATTGAACGCGGAACAGACCAAAGGATGCAATTGAATTGCTTTTCCTTCAATCAAAATTGGCTCAAAGGCTTGGATGCCCAAACGGTGCAGGGTTGGCGCACGGTTGAGCATGATGGGGTGCTCTTTAATGACCTCTTCCAAAATATCCCACACCACTGGGGTTCCTGATTCGACTTCTTTTTTAGCCGCTTTGATCGTCGTTGCAATGCCCATTGCCTCTAAACGGGCAAAGATGAAGGGCTTGAACAATTCCAATGCCATCAGTTTGGGCAATCCGCACTGGTGCAATTTAAGCGTTGGTCCCACGGTAATCACGGAGCGGCCCGAATAATCGACCCGTTTACCCAACAAGTTTTGACGGAAGCGACCCGATTTACCCTTAATCATGTCGGCCAGCGATTTCAAAGCGCGCTTGTTCGCACCTGTCATGGCTTTGCCGCGACGGCCATTGTCCAACAAGCTGTCAACCGCTTCTTGCAGCATGCGCTTTTCATTGCGTGCAATGATTTCGGGCGCTTTCAATTCCAGCAAACGGCGCAAACGGCTGTTGCGGTTAATCACACGACGGTATAAGTCGTTGAGGTCGGAGGTGGCGAAACGTCCACCATCCAAAGGCACCAATGGGCGCAAATCTGGTGGAAGAACTGGCAAGACATCCAGCACCATCCATTCAGGTTTGATGCCAGATTTCTTAAACGCTTCAATCACTTTTAAGCGTTTAGCATTTTTCTTGATCTTCAGTTCCGAACCCGTGAGGTCGTTACGCAACTTCTCAATCGTGCCATCAATGTCAATGCCTTCGAGCAAATCTTTGATGCCTTCTGCACCCATTTTGGCTTGAAATTCATCGCCGTATTCTTTGAACTTTGCATCAAAATCATCTTCCGTCATGATGCTGAATTTTTTCAGCGGTGTCATGCCTGGGTCGGTGACGACGTAAGCTTCAAAATACAACACACGCTCAATATCACGCAATGTCATATCCAGTACCAAGCCCAAACGGGATGGCAAAGACTTTAAAAACCAAATATGCGCACAAGGTGCAGCCAGGTCGATATGCCCCATGCGCTCGCGACGCACTTTGGTCTGGGTCACTTCAACGCCGCATTTTTCACAAATAACACCGCGGTGCTTGAGTCGCTTGTACTTACCGCACAGGCATTCGTAGTCTTTGATAGGACCAAAAATTTTGGCGCAGAACAAACCATCGCGCTCTGGCTTGAAAGTCCGGTAGTTGATGGTTTCTGGTTTTTTTACCTCACCAAAAGACCAAGAGCGGATTTTCTCCGGTGAAGCCATACCAATTTTGATGGCGTCAAAATGCTCATCGGGTGTGAACTGCTTGAACAGGTCGAGTAATGATTTCATGTGACTCTTTCCCTTATTGTTAAGAACGCTCAAGTTCAATGTCTAAACCCAAGGAACGAATTTCCTTGACCAGCACATTGAACGACTCGGGCATGCCAGCCTCTATAGAGTGCTCGCCTTTGACAATGCTTTCATACACTTTGGTACGGCCTTGCACATCGTCAGACTTCACAGTCAGCATCTCTTGCAACACATACGAAGCGCCATAAGCCTCTAAAGCCCAGACCTCCATCTCACCAAAGCGCTGGCCACCGAATTGCGCTTTACCGCCCAATGGTTGCTGGGTCACCAAGCTGTAAGGACCAGTAGAAC
>JBIPME010000314.1:0-3412 GCA_044369275.1 Rhodoferax sp. | reverse complement strand
GGTCCAATGGTCGGGCACGGACATTTCCAAGTTGATGGTGACGTTGAGTTTTTTCATGGTTGATTTTTCCAAAAAGCGGGTTTGCGCGAGAAAAGTAGATCTGCGCGAGATTACTTCATACCACAGCTTTTGTCGCTTCGGTTGGCAGGGCCTGCCAGTGCTTAATTTTTGAGCAGTGCGAGCAAAGCCAAGCCGGATGCGGCTTTGCGCGCTTGTAAACAGACTTATCCACACAACAGCCCACAATGCCTTGGGGTAAGTTTTTCACAAGTATTTTTGATGGCACTTTGGTTTTTAGTTGTGCTTTTTATGGTAATGCGGCGTAAGGAGCAGCGTGTATGCCGTAGCGCGCACTGATTTTTCGATCGATTGCAATCTTTTTACCCCTCTTCACTGCCTTAACCCGATGAAAGCCCTCCATGCACATTACCGTCTACAGCACCCGCCCTTATGACCGCCAAGCATTGGAGGCCGCAGCCGGCGCGTCCAGCGACCACCGTTGGCAGTTTTTAGAGGCGCGTTTAGATGCACTCACCGCCATAGGTGCCAGCGAGTCGCAGGCGGTTTGTGTGTTTGTCAACGATGTGCTGGACCGCGCTGTGTTGGCGGTGTTGCAAGGTTTGGGGGTGCGTTTGGTGGTCTTGCGCTGTGCGGGTTTTAACCATGTGGACATTCGCGCTGCAACCGATTTGGGTTTGGCGCTAGGGCGCGTGCCCGCGTATTCCCCTTATGCGGTAGCGGAGCACACCTTGGCCTTGTTGTTGACACTCAATCGCAAAATTCACCGCGCGTATGCCCGCGTGCGGGAGGGAAATTTCGCCTTGGATGGGCTGCTGGGTTTTGACATCCATGGGCGCACGGTGGGCGTGGTGGGTACAGGGAAAATAGGGCAAACTTTTTGCCAACTGATGACGGGGTTTGGTTGTACCGTGTTGGCGCATGACTTGCAGCCCAATCCCGCGTCTGTTGCCATGGGCGTGCGCTATGTGGCGTTTGCGGAGTTGTTGGCCCGCAGTGACGTGGTGAGCCTGCATTGCCCATTGACGCCGAAGACGCACCATTTGATGGACGCATTGGCGTTTTCACGCATGAAGCCTGGGGCCTATTTGCTCAACACCAGCCGGGGCGCGGTGATTGACACACCCGCTGCGATTGCAGCACTCAAGTCTGGGACGCTAGGGGCCTTGGGTCTGGACGTGTACGAGGAGGAGGGTGATCTTTTTTTTCGCGACCTCTCAAACGTTACGCTGCAAGATGACGTGTTTGCACGCTTGCTTACTTTCCCCAATGTGTTGGTCACAGGGCACCAGGCATTTTTCACCCAAGAGGCATTGGCAGATATTGCCCGCGTCACGCTGTCTAATATCGATTGTTTTGCACGCACGGGCCAAGCCCAGTATCCCGTGTTGTTGCAGCACCTGGCCTAACTGGGAGGTACGCTGGGTTGATGTCCTCATGCATGCGAAGTCTGCGCCCCGTAGCAGAACAGGGGGTTGCCGTGTGGCACAAAGCGCGGTGCATGCGGGTCTTAGCGGGGGCTGTTTTTTACCTCATGGGCGCTTAGCTGGTCGCGGGTCTGGAATGGAGTGGAGTGGGTGCGTATCGGTTGCATCGACTACATGGGCGCTATGGGGGTGCAAATTTCCACCAACACCCCATCAGGGCAGCGCACGTAGGAAACCGTTTGTCCCCAAGGTTTTTGCATGGGTGCCGCCAGTTCTTGTGCGCCCGTAGCCAGTGCTTTGGCATGGGCGAGCGCGACGTTGTCCGTTACCAATGCAACTTCAAACCCCAAGGGTTGGGGAGAGTCGTGGGCGGCAACGTGGCCACCCGGAAAATTGCTGTCGCTCAGTGCGTGGGCGGCAAAGGCCAGCGTGCTTTCGCCTGTTTGCAATTCGCCATAGGTGCCGGACTCATGCAAAAAACGGCGCGTTAAACCAAAGGCCTGTTCAAAGAAGTGCAGCGATGCTGCGACATCGGGCACGTAAATAATGATGTAGCCGAGTTTCATGTTTTGCCTATCTATGAAGGTTGGGACGTTGGGAAAGGGGCCTAAAGCGATTGAAAAATTGGAGCTGACGCTGAGATTTTTCAGGTGCTTTCTGAGCCTGTTCTAGCACGCTTTGAGGGCGCTTGTTGGGCTTACTTCGATTTCCCCCAGACCAAGAGCAGGTTGTTGGCGGGCATGGCATGGCGCGCTTGCAGGTGCATGCCTGCAAGCTCTGCGGCGTGCACCACGTCATGGAGTTGGCGGATACCAAAGCTGGGGTCGTGCGTGCGCAGGCTTTGATCGAAGGCGATGTTGCTGTCGCTGGCGGGAATGCCCGCTTCAAAGTAAGGCCCGTAGGTGACCAACACGCCGCCATCGCGCAGGTATTGGGCTGCGCCTTGCATCAGGCCCGCGCAGGCAGCCCAAGGGGCAATGTGCAGCATATTGATGCACAACACCAAATCAAAGGTGGCTGGGGTCAGCGCAGGGGGCAAAAAAACCGTTTGAGCCAGGCCCGCAGGGGCATCTTGGGGCGCGGAAAACCAAGGGGTTTGGCACACGTCCAACAGCACGGGGTCGCGTACATTGTCGGGGTCTGTTTGCGCCAATCGGGTGGCAATGTTGTGCAGCGCACCGGGATGCACCTCGGTGGGTTGCCAAACCCATTGGGGCAGGTGCTGTGCAAACCAGGTGACATGCTGGCCGGTGCCGCTGGCAATCTCCAGTGCATGGCCTTGGGCGGGTAACAGCGATTGCAGGGCTTGCAGAATCGGGTGTTTGTTGCGTTCGGCAGAGGGGCTGTGGTCTAGTTGTTGCATGGGTGTGTGGTGTCGTGTCGTGTGGAGTGGTTTGCAGTGGTGTGGCAAGGAAGTGGTTTTGCATGGAACGCTGCGCAACTTACAACAATTGCCCCCATGCCTTTTCCAAGCGCTTGACGCTCACAGGCTGCGGGGTACGCAGCTCTTGCGCAAAGAAGCTCACCCGCAGCTCCTCCAAAAGCCAGCGAAATTCTTGCATGCGCGCATCGGTGGCACCTTTGCGCTCTGCCATCAGACGCCAGTATTTTTGCTCCAGCGGTTTGAGTTCAGCCAGTTTGCCGCTGTCACGCACGGGGTCTGCACGCAGTTTGTCTAAACGCAAAACAATGGCTTTGAGGTAACGGGCGCAATGCTGCAGTTGTGCGTAAGGGGTTTCCGTGAGAAAGCGTTTGCCGATCAGGCGCTGCAGTTGTTGGGCGCAGTCGGCAACGCAGTCGGGGCTGATTTTGGTGTCCTTGATTTTGCGGTTGGCCAAGGCGTATTCGCTGAGTACGACACTGCAAAGCCGGGCCACTTCGTTGGCGATCAGGGTTAGGCGGCCACGGCCTGCTTCCAGGCGTTGCTTAAAGTCGGCTTCGCAGGTGGGTAGGGGGTGCTCCAGCAG
>JBIPME010000313.1:0-3415 GCA_044369275.1 Rhodoferax sp. | reverse complement strand
TCGGGGCCACGCTGGTGCCCAAGGCTTCGCGGACTTGGTTGCCAACGTCTTTGGGGTTGGATGCGGAGCTGGCGTTAATTTCGCCCAACACCTGTTTTTTGGAGGGCGGCGCGTCATTGGCCCACACAGCAGGCCCTGCCAAGCCAAGCCCTAGGCCCATGGCACAAACCAGGTGCCGCAGCGTGTGCTTGGCAGGTGTGTAGGGTGTGCGGTCGGTATGCATCATAAAAGTGCTTTCTTGGTAGTAACAGTACAGGGCGAGCGGGTATGCCTGGGGTGCTGGGTTGGCGCATGCATCCCCAATACGTTCAACATCTTGAATAGGCCTAATAGGTCTAATTAGGTCTAATAGGTCTATCCAGATGCCATACCTATCGGCAGTCTCTGCGCGGGGCTTTAGCCTCGCCTGGCTGTCAAAGTGTGGGCATCGTCTTGGCGCATGTAAGCCTTTGCAAGCTATAGTGAACTTTTATTTTTTTAACGAGCCCGCGTTGTGAGCATTCAAACCGACGACTTTTCCGCCTCGCCCAGCCCGAGGGTGCTGTCAACCAGCCCTGTTTCACCGAACGAGGCGATGGTGGAGCGGGCCTTGCGCCCCAAGCTGCTCGACGAATACGTGGGCCAGACCAAGGCGCGTGAGCAACTGGAGATTTTTATCAGCGCCGCCAAAATGCGCTCTGAGGCGTTGGACCATGTGCTGCTGTTTGGGCCACCCGGTTTGGGCAAAACCACGCTCAGCCACATCATTGCGCACGAACTGGGGGTGAACCTGCGCCAAACCAGTGGGCCTGTGCTGGAAAAGCCCAAAGACTTGGCCGCATTGCTGACCAATTTAGAGAAAAATGATGTCCTCTTCATCGACGAAATACACCGACTCAGCCCCGTGGTGGAGGAGATTTTGTACCCCGCCCTGGAGGACTACACCATCGACATCATGATCGGCGAAGGCCCTGCCGCACGCTCCATCAAACTCGATCTGCAACCCTTCACCTTGGTGGGCGCCACCACCCGCGCAGGCATGTTGACCAACCCCTTGCGCGACCGCTTTGGCATCGTGGCGCGCTTGGAGTTTTATTCCGACCAAGAGCTGCTGCGCATTGTTACCCGCAGCGCGGGCCTGCTGAGCGTGCCCATGGATGAAGACGGCGGCTTTGAAATTGCCCGCCGCTCCCGAGGCACGCCGCGCATTGCCAACCGACTTTTGCGCCGGGTGCGCGACTATGCCGACGTCAAAGGCGCGGGCATGATTACGCTCGACATAGCCAACCGCGCCTTGTCCATGCTAGACGTAGACCCCCAAGGCCTGGACCTGATGGACCGCAAACTGCTCGAAGCCGTCATCCACCGCTTCGATGGCGGCCCCGTGGGGCTGGACAACATAGCCGCCAGCATTGGCGAGGAACGCGAAACCATTGAAGACGTGATCGAGCCCTACCTCATCCAACAAGGCTACCTGCAGCGCACCCCCCGTGGCCGCATCGCCACCCTGGCCGCCTACCGCCATCTGGGCGTGGTGCCCAAGCCCACGCAGACGCCGGATTTGCTGGGGGATTGATACTCTTTTTAGGAGGCCATTACGTTCTTGCCAGTTACCAAAGAATCCTAGCTATCAATTTTCAAGGCAAACGGATTTACTGACGCAATGGGTCAATTTCATCGATAAAAATCAATACAAATTAAGGAGGAAAAGGGCGCTACTCTTTGGCCTAGCCCCTAAAATCAATGGGCTTTGCTCGACTCCGTATGGGGTCGCCCTTCATTTAAGACTGCTTGCCCCACCCGCCCATGCCATCATCCCCATTCAGCTACGACAAGCCATCGGGCACAGCACCTCAAGGCGTCAAAGAGGAGCAAATTGAATACGGCTTTATCGGCAAACTGCAAAGCCTCAAGTACACATACCGCGAAGACATTCGCGATCGCGCAGGCCTAGAGCAAAACTTCCGCGAGAAATTCCAAGCGCTTAACCGGGTGAACTTGTCAGACGGTGAATTCAAACGCCTGCTAGAAGACATCGTCACCCCCGACGTTTTCACCGCCGCCCGCACCCTGCGCAACATCAACGCCTTCACCCGCGACGACGGCACACCGCTCAACTACACCCTGGTCAACATCAAAGACTGGTGCAAAAACACCTTCGAGGTAGTCAACCAGCTGCGCATCAGCACCGATTACAGCCACCACCGCTACGACGTGCTCATCCTCATCAACGGGGTGCCCTGCGTTCAGGTGGAGCTGAAGACGCTCACCGTCAACCCGCGCCGCGCCATGGAGCAGATCGTTGACTACAAAAACGATCCCGGCAACGGCTACAGCAAAACCCTGCTGTGTTTCTTGCAGCTGTTCATCGTCAGCAACCGCACCAGCACCTACTACTTCGCCAACAACAACACGCGGCACTTTGCGTTCAATACCGACGAGCGCTTTTTGCCCATCTACCAATTCGCCGACGTTGCCAATAACAAGATCAACCACCTCGACGACTTCGCCCAAAAGTTCTTGCCCAAGTGCACACTGGGCGAGACCATCAGCCGCTACATGGTGCTGGTGGCGTCTGAGCAAAAGCTGCTCATGATGCGGCCCTACCAGGTCTATGCCGTCAAGGCCATCGTGGACTGCATCCACGACAACTCTGGCAACGGCTACATCTGGCACACCACGGGCAGCGGCAAAACGCTCACCTCATTCAAAGCGTCCACCCTGCTCAAAGACAACCCAACAATAGAGAAATGCCTCTTTGTGGTGGACCGCAAAGACCTGGACCGCCAAACCCGCGAAGAGTTCAACCGCTTCCAAGAAAACTGCGTCGAAGAAAACACCAACACCGCCAGTTTGGTGCGCCGCTTGCTGTCCACCGATTACGCAGACAAAGTGATCGTCACCACCATCCAAAAACTGGGCCTGGCGCTGGACGAAAACAGCAAGCGAAACAAGCAACGCAGCAACAGCGGCCAAGCCACCTACAAAGAACAGCTCGCGCCGCTGCAAGACAAACGCATCGTCTTCATCTTTGACGAGTGCCACCGTTCGCAGTTTGGCGAGAACCACAAAGCCATCAAAGCCTTCTTCCCCAAGGCGCAGTTGTTTGGCTTTACCGGCACGCCCATTTTTGAAGACAACGCCAGCCGCACCCAGATTGAAGACGAGCAAGCCAGCTTGCGCACCACCGCAGACATCTTCCAAAAGCAGCTGCACGCCTACACCATCACCCACGCCATTGAAGACGCCAACGTGCTGCGTTTTCATGTGGACTACTTCAAGCCCGAAGGTCAAAGAGCCAAATCTCTTATGCCCAAGCCCGGCGAAGCGCTGGCTAAGAAAGCCGTGATTGACGCTATTCTTGCCAAGCACAACACCGCCACTGCGAGCCGCCGCTTTAACGCTGTGCTGGCCACCGCCAGCATCAACGATGCCA
>JBIPME010000312.1:0-3434 GCA_044369275.1 Rhodoferax sp. | reverse complement strand
CGCAACTGGTGGAATGGCACGGTGCCCAACGTTGGCTGTGGGCCCCGCTGCAAGCGCAAAGCCAGCTCGACAACCTAGCCCGCAGCCTTGGCGGCCACGCCCAGCTCTTCACCCCGGCCCAAGGCAGCCACGGCCTGGGCGCGGTCCTCGGCACCAGCCCCAATGCCGCCCACGCCAGCATCAGCCAACGCCTGCGCGCCAGCTTTGACCCGCATGGCATCTTCAACCCCCACCTGCACCCCGCTGCGTAAGCCTTCGCCCCATGCAAACCACCCTCGCCCCCCCCTACCAAAACACCCCCGACGGCGAAGCGGCGAAAGCGCTGCTGCGCCAATGCGTGCACTGCGGCTTTTGCGCGGCCACCTGCCCCACCTACCAACTGCTGGGCGACGAATTGGACAGCCCCCGCGGACGCATCTACCTCATCAAACAAGTCTTTGAAGGCCAAGCCCCCACCCGTGCCACGCAGCTGCACCTGGACCGCTGCCTGACCTGCCGCAACTGCGAAAGCACCTGCCCCAGCGGCATGGAATACGGCCGCCTGCTGGACCTGGGCCGCAAAGTGGTGGACGCCCAAGTCCCCCGCCCGCGCAGCGAAAACGCTGTGCGTTGGGCCCTGAAAACCGGCCTCAACTCCCCGCTGTTTGCCCCGGCCATGGCGCTAGGGCAAAGCGTGCGTGCACTGCTGCCTGCGGCCCTGAAAAACAAAGTGCCGCCCCAACAAAACGCAGGCACCTGGCCGCGCAACACCCATGCGCGGCGCGTACTCCTGCTTGCGGGCTGCGTGCAACCCGCCATGGCCCCCAACATCAACCACGCCACCGCACGCGTGCTCGACGCAGCCGGCATTCAAACCCTGACCGCACCCAAGGCCGGGTGCTGCGGTGCCGTGAAATTCCACCTCAACGACCACGACGGTGCCAAAGACCAAATGCGCCGCAACATCGACGCCTGGTGGCCGCTGATTGCGCCCGCCCAAGGCCCCGGCGTAGACATGCTGGTGCTCAACGCCTCGGGCTGCGGCGTCACCGTCAAAGACTACGGCCACGCCCTGCAAGACGACCCAGCCTACGCCAGCAAAGCCGCCCAAGTCAGCGCCTTGGCCCGCGACCTGAGCGAACTGCTGCCCACCTTGCTACCCGCCTTAAGCGCCGCCCTGCCCCAGAACAGCGTGCCCCTTCCCAACCTGGTTTTTCACCCCCCGTGCACCCTGCAACACGGGCAACAACTGCGTGGCGGCGTAGAACAAGGCTTGCGCGCACTCGGCTTCACCGTGCGCTTGGCCAGCAGCGAATCGCACCTGTGCTGCGGCTCCGCAGGCACCTACTCGGTGCTGCAACCCGCACTCAGCCAACAACTGCGTGCGCGCAAACTCCAGCAACTTCAGGCGCAAAACAACGAGACCATCATCAGCGCCAACATAGGCTGCATCACCCACCTGCAAAGCGGCACGCGCACACCCGTCAAACATTGGATCGAGGTGTTAGACGCGGCGCTAACGGCCAAAGCACAGGCCTGAGCGTTTGGCTCGGCCTGCCTAGGCATTTTTCTAGGGGCATCGACCCAAGCACCAATGCCTACATTGGCGCGGCAGGTGCCATCCACGCCCAGTAACCGTCTGACAGCGCAGCTTTTTTGGCTGCCACGAGCAGGCTGTGGTTGGTTTTTTGCCGCCTCGGGCAGGGACATAGTCCACCTTTTGGAGGCACTGAAAATCTGAACCCGCGTGGGACCAGCTCTCATTGGAGGGAATCACCTCAGGCCTCAACCGCCAATGATGGGTATACGGCGCATCTGCACTTTCAGCACCGCGAAATTAAGTTAATTTAATAAAAATGAAAATAATATTTATAATAAAAATTATTTGATTAATAACTTCAATTTTAAAGACTAAATATTTTAATCATGACCGACAAGGCCACCCCAAACACCATCGAGATCCATCTCAGCCTAGACCAAGCTGAGAGCAGGCTGAAAAAAAGCCACCTGATTCAGCAAAAAGTTTTTGATGCACTCAGAAAGCGCGTGCAGCAGCGTTTGAACTGGCTAGGCGAAAAAAAATCCACGGGCCCCGATGAAACTCCCCCCAAAGACAAGGGATGGGTGAGCTTCATTGATGGAACACGGGGGGCAGGCAAATCCACCTTCTTGCAAACCGTGCTTGAACTGTTCAGCGAAGGTGACAACCGCGTCCCGGGGCTAGGCATCATGCAGATGATCGACCCCAGCCGCATCGAGGCGAGCGAGATCATCTTGCTAACGGTGCTGCAAGAGCTTAAAAGAAAGGTAGAAAAATTCCTTGAAAAAGACTCCAGCGAAGAAACTCGGAAAAAAAAGAAACCGTGGGAGAGCGACTTCAAAGCGGTGGCCGAAGGACTGGCCTTACTGAAAGAGGGGCATCACCCTTTAAGC
This sequence comes from Rhodoferax sp., assembly GCA_044369275.1. Taxonomy (GTDB): domain Bacteria; phylum Pseudomonadota; class Gammaproteobacteria; order Burkholderiales; family Burkholderiaceae_C; genus Allorhodoferax. The sequence continues at coordinate 1,022 of JBIPME010000312.1, read as the reverse complement.
GAGCTGGATGCGGATTTGTTCCTAGACATCGGACTGGCGAGCGCAGGGCACAGCATGGCATTGCGCAACAACTTGCATAGACTTTTCCGTCAATCCTGCGAAATTTTGGGTGTCAAAGCCCTGCTGTTCGCGTTTGACGATGCCGACACCAGCGCAAAGCATGCAATGCAGTTGCTAGAGACCGTACGCAAGTACCTGGACACGCCGCACATTATGTTGCTTGTCACCGGCGATATGGAGCTTTATTCGCTCTTGGTACGCGACCATTTCGCGCTGGAGCTAGAGAAGCAAGGCAAAAGCAAAGTCGGCCAAACCGATGCGCTCGAGCGTCAAATGTCACGCATGCGCAACCACCTGCAAGAGCAGTACCTGCTCAAGCTTTTTCCCGTACATGAACGCCACCGCTTGCGCACCTTGTGGTACTTGGTCACAGAGTCAGGAACCAAAGACACGTTGACGCTGCACTTTGTGGATGGGGCTAACGAAGTGCAAAAGCCCACACTGCTTGAGCACACACAAAAACATGTTCGCAAAGGCTTTGGCCTGCGAGCGAACGGCGATGTGGCGCTGTTCACCGAATACCTGCTGCAACAGCCTGTTCGGACAGTCTTGCAAGTGCTCGCGCAGACCGCGTCCCCTGCGGATCTGGAAAAACGCTTTCTTGAAGAATTATTGAATCTGGCTTTGACCAGTCTGTACCAATTCGATGTAGACACCGACGCTGTGCTCATGAATGACCTGCGTGCCTTGACTTCAGGCATGTTTGAGGTGGCCGTGGCCGAGGGAGACCCAGAAACATCCGCCTATTTGCGCCCCACGAGTGCCGACCCGCTTAATCAGGCCGCCATGTTCGGCCTTTCTGCAGCCGTGGCCCAGCAGCTCAAAGGTAAACCAGGCAATAGCATCACCTACCTATTACGCGGACCGGGCATGGTCAAGTTGCATGCCTTGAGCATGCAAGAACGCAAAGACGGCGACAAAAATATCGACAACTTGTACCGCCGCTACATGGGTGTGGGGCG
>JBIPME010000311.1:0-3439 GCA_044369275.1 Rhodoferax sp. | reverse complement strand
AATATTTTCGGTACGCTGGCCGCGTTCTGGTCGTGGTTGGCGCTGCTGTTGACATTGCCTCTATCGTCGAATCCAGCACACCACTACGGCGAGCGTCGGAAGTCGTCAGCGGGTGGACTTTGGCTTGGGCCGGTTGCAAAATTGTTGGTGCTGGCGGTGCCGCTGTTGGCACGCTCGCATCGCCCATAGGAACTGCGGTAGGCGGCATCTGTGGGTGCATCATTGGTGGCTATGGCGGGTATCAAGCCGGGACAGTGGTCGGCGGCACTGTGTACGACTGGGCGAACACCGTCTTCAGCGCATTGCCGCAAGTCTCTGATCCCACTGCCCCATGACTGGCAAGGCTATTTTTGCGTGCATGAATCCATCTGGCGCATGTTGGCAGCTTGGGCCGTTGCCGCCAACAGAAGGCGAAGTCATGCTGCTTGGATGGAACCTGCCAAGCAAACCGATTGACAGTGGCATACCTGAAAATGTTGGCGCTTTGCTTGCCAGCACCTTTATTTCGATTGCTAGAGTTAGTTTTCTCGTTTCCAAAGTGCCTTACGGCGCGTCAAAAAAATTGACCTGCAACGACGAAGATCAAGTACAAATTCTTGGCGTTTGCGGTCTACTCGAACGCACAGAAGCGATGTTAAAACGCATACCGTCAAGCTTCACGCTTTTATCGACCCGTCGCAAAGAAACTGCGATCAGGCTGTTTGACGATGTCGGCTACCCCTGGACGTTGCAGGGGCAAATTGCCTTGCTTTCAAAGCCCGATATTGAACCCCCTTGCATCGACCGCCATACGCTGCTTTCCATCACGGGCAATGACTGGGTGCAGCATGCCAATAGATTGCGCTCTATCGGTGTTTTTGGCGTTCTACGGCCTGGAGTTGATGGCGACATTGCTTGTGTTCTGTCTCTAACAGACGAATTCAAACGGGCATTTCTCGACGCATTAACCCATGCGGCTGAACTTGCAAAGTTCGATTGGCGTCTTGTGTCAGAAAAAGAATTCGTAGACAGGGTGTAATAGATTTATTGCAGGCGCAGCTCCACTGGATTTTTTTAAGATCACAAATGACCGCGTTTTTAATTTGTCGAGATTAGATGCGAGTGGCGAGCACTGCGTTCTGCCGATTTAGCACTACCCACTTCTTCAAAAAAGAAACCCCATGAACAAGCGCCTGATCACTGGCCTGTTGGCCTTGCAAAGCATGTTGGCGTTTGCCGCCTGCCCCAGCTGGCCCACGGCCGAGCGCTTTACCGTGAACGGCGCAGAGGTGACCGACACCCACACCGGCCTTACCTGGAAACGCTGCAGCGAAGGCCAGACTTGGAGCGGCAGCACCTGCACGGGCACCGCCACCATACACAACCACGAGGCCGCGTTGGCCTTGGCCAAGCAGGCCAACAGCAGCACAAGCGCCACTGGGTGGCGCTTGCCCCACGAAAAAGAACTGGCCAGCCTGGCCGACAAGGGCTGCCCAAAGCCCGCCATTGACATCACCGCATTTCCAGCCACGCCCAACGGCTGGTTTTGGTCGTCGTCGCCCGATGCAAGCAACACCGGCGGCCCCTGGCACATCTATTTAGTCGGTGGTAGCTACGGCGACCACAGCTTGCGTATCTACGGCAAATACGCGGTTCGGTTGGTGCGTGACAGTCAGTGATGGGGAGGCCAAGCCGCCGCGGTAAACCCTCGCACAACACCACCCATCGCCCGGGGGACACCCACAAACACCGAAGCGTTTCCAACACAAGCCAAGCGCCTGTTCTTCGTTTCAGACTTCACCGGGTCAGATCAATAGGTACATGCGGTCTGCTCGCTGTCTGCGTGCTGCGCTTACCTGAAACCCACGCGGTCCAGCATTTGTTGCACCTTGATTTGGTTCATGCCCACGGCGCTAATGGGGACCAGCTCGCTTTTGAAGCTGCCCCCCGTCATGGCTTTGAGGGCGGGGTTCTCCAACTTCAGGCCCTTGACCACGGGCCACTCATTGTTACCGTTAGCAAAGTGGTTTTGCGCCTCAGGGCTGACCAGGTATTCCAAAAACTTCACGGCATTGGCGGGGTTTTTGGCATAACGCGCCACCGCACCGCCGGCCACATTCACATGCGTGCCCCAGCTGGCTTGGTTGGGAAACACCACGCCCACACGCTCGGTTATGGCCTTGTCGGCAGGGTTGGTGGAGCGCATCAGGCGCGCCAAGTAATAGGTGTTGGTCACGGCAATACCGCACTCGCCGCTGGCCACCGCTTTAATTTGGTCGGTGTCGCCGCCCTTGGGTGCGCGCGCCATGTTGTCGACCATGCCCTTGAGCCAGGCTTCAGTTGCAGCGGGGCCGAGGTGCTCGGTCATCGCCGAAAACAAGCTCAGGTTGTAAGGGTGCGAGCCCGAGCGGATGCACAGCTTGCCTTTGTTCTTGGGGTCGGCTAATTCTTCGTAGGTGTCTACGTCGGCTTTGTTGATTTTGAGCTTGTCGTACACCACCACGCGGGCGCGGGTGGACAAACCAAACCAAGCACTTCCGTCCTCGGTGGGCTTGGAACGCAGCTGAGCGGGAATGGCCGTTTCCAAGGTTTTGGATTTAACCGGCAAGAACATGCCGTCTACCTCGCCGCGCCACAAACGGGCGGCGTCCACCAGCAAAATCACGTCCGCAGGCGATGCGCTGCCCTCGGCCTTGAGGCGGGCGATGATGCCCGCATCGTCAGAGTCAACGCGGTTGATTTGGATGCCCGTGGCCTTCGTGAAATCGCTGTACAGCGCCTCGTCGGTAGGGTAGTGGCGCGCAGAGTACAGGTTGAGCACGTTGGACTGCGCATGCGCAGCCTGGCCCCATACCGCAGCAGCAACGAGGGTGACAGCAAACAAAGTAGATCGCATAGAGGTTGTTGTGAAAAAATGAAAGACGGGGCATAGTGTATGCGAATGCGAGCCATTCGCATTTGGAGCACCTAAAAACCCTGTTGCGCTATCTGCCTGCACGCGCAAGGGTTTTGGATTTTTCAGCGCCGGCGCAGCGTGCGGCTGAGCAAAATAACCGGCAGCAAACCCACCAGCACCAAGGCCAGCGAGGGCAATGCGGCTTCGCCCAAACGCTCATCGCGCGCCAGTTGGTAGGCCATCACCGCCAAAGTATCCGTGTTAAAAGGCCGCAGCACCAAGGTCGCGGGCAACTCCTTCATCACATCCACCAACACCAACAACGCCGCAGCGGCCACGGGTTTTTTGAGCAAAGGCCAATGCACGCGGCGCACCAGCGACAAGCCCCCCGTGCCCAGCATGCGGGCGCTGTCGTCCAGCGAGGCCGGCACACGCGCATAGCCACTTTGCACCGACTGCAAGGCCACCGCCACAAAGCGCACCAGGTAGGCCCACACCAAACCCAGCACCGTGGCCGTGAGCCAAAAACCCACGCCCGATTGCGGCCAAGTCGCTTGCAGCCAG
>JBIPME010000430.1:0-2730 GCA_044369275.1 Rhodoferax sp. | reverse complement strand
ACTGGCCAAACGACTCGGTCAAAGGCGAATGCGAGGTCTTACCTTCGGCCTTCATCTTGGTGAAAGCGGGCGACTCGTTCATGCTCAAACGGATGTACACCGAAACGGCTAACAACAAAATCGACACGAGAAAAGGAATGCGCCAGCCCCAATCGGCAAAAGCGGTTTCACCAATGCTTGTGCGCACGCCCAAAATCACCAACAGGCTCAAAAACAAGCCCAAGGTCGCCGTGGTCTGAATCCACGCGGTATAGGCCCCGCGCTTACCCTGGGGTGCATGCTCGGCTACATAAGTGGCCGCACCACCGTACTCGCCGCCCAAGGCCAAGCCCTGCAACATGCGCAAGGCAATCAAAATCACCGGCGCTGCCAAACCAATCGCAGCATAGTTAGGCAGCAAACCCACAATAAAAGTGGACAAACCCATGATCACAATGGTCACCAAAAACGTGTACTTGCGCCCAACCATGTCGCCCAACCGGCCAAACACCAAAGCCCCAAAGGGACGCACAATAAAACCAGCCGCAAACGCAAGCAGCGCAAAAATCAGCGCAGAGTTGTCGTCCAACCCACTAAAAAATTGCTTGGCAATCAGCGGCGCCAAGGTGCCGTACAAGTAAAAGTCATACCACTCAAAAACCGTGCCCAATGAAGAGGCGAAGATCACTTTCTTCTCCTGTGCTGACATAGGCCGTGGAACCGTTGTAGTCATCGTGTTTATCTCCATAAATAGTTGTAGCCAACACCGTATGTGGTGCTGGCTACCAGCATCGCCGTGCTCACTGACGGCAGTCTGACGCTCTTCTTGCGCAAACTTACAAGATACGTAGTAACCCCATGCTTGCGTTTCTCTATGCAAAATTGTTAGGGTTTTAAGGGTTTTTATGGGGGTAGGCGACCTCCTACAGGTAGCCCGTTTTGGCGTTTATTTTGCGGCCAGGGGGGGTAGGCGATGCGGTGGTAGGCGCGCTTTCAGCTGGTCCTTTTGCAGTGGCGTGAAGGCACCGTTGTGGTCGCTGAGTATGAGGCGGTTAAGGGGAGTGGTGCTGTTTTTGGGCAGCGTGAGGCTTTTGAACGCCCCAAGAACACCCGCGCAGGTACTGCCACGCGGGTGTTCTTGGGGGGCGCGGATTACTTGGTTTTGGCAGCGTGCTCTAGGTTTTCTTTGAGGTCGCCGATTTGCTTTTGGGCTTTGCCAACGACTTGTTTGGCCATGCCTTTGGCTTGCTGGGTTTTGTTGCCTACCAGTTTGCCTGCGCCTTCTTGGACTTTTCCCGCAATGGTTTTCGCGGTTCCTTTGGCTTGGTCTTTGTTCATAGATGGATTCTCCAGTGGGTTAAAAATGACACGTGTGCCATGCAGCACATGGTGAAAAGAATAAATTTGAGAGTCGCCCGGCTCTGTGCAGCAGGGCACCAAAGTGAAAAATTTAATGCGCTGGGCTGGGGCAGGTGTTGCGCCTGCGATACGGGGCAGAGGGTGTCAGCGCCGCTGCGCAGGGGCGCGTTGTTTGGCTCTGCGTGGGGCTTGGCTGGGGCAAGTGGTATTGCAAGTGGTGTGGCAAACCGCATGGCAAGCGGCATCGCTGGTAGCCATGCGGTGCGGGCTAGGTGCGGGTTAGGCACCAAGCCCGCGCAGGTGTTTGCGCGGGTCTGGTGCCTAAAAATTAGGCGGCTTAGCCGGTGTTGCGCAGGCCGGCGGCGATGCCGTTGATGGAGATGTGGATGCCGCGTTGCACGCGTTCATCGGTGATGCCTGCGCGGTAGCGGCGGATGAGCTCTACTTGCAGGTGGTGCAGGGGGTCGATGTAGGGAAAGCGGTGGCGGATGGAGCGTTGCAGCGCGGCGTTGTTGGCAAGGCGCTGTTTTTCGCCCGTGATTTTGCCCAAGGCTTGGGCAGTGGCATGCCATTCGGCCTCAATGGCGCTGAATATTTTGTTGCGGAGTTTGCTGTTGGTGACCAGTTCGGCGTAGCGCGAGGCCAGGGCCAGGTCGCTTTTGGCCATGACCATGTCCATGTTAGAGAGCAGGGTTTTGAAGAAGGGCCATTGTTTGTACATTTTTTGCAGCAAGGCGAGGCGCTCTTTGTTTTGCGCCGCGGTGCCGCCTTGGACGAAGGCGTTGACGGCGGAGCCAAAGCCGAACCAGCCCGGCAGGGTTAGGCGGCATTGGCCCCAGCTAAAGCCCCAGGGGATGGCGCGCAGGTCTTCGATGCTTTGCAGGGCTTTGCGCGATGCGGGGCGCGAGCCGATGTTGAGTTCGGCGATTTCACGCAGCGGGGTGGATTGGAAGAAGTATTGCGTAAAGCCCGGTGTGTCGTAGACCAGTGCGCGGTAGGCGGCCATGCTGTGTTCGGACAGGGCGGTGGCGGCCTCTAGAAAGGCGGGGGTGGCGGCTTTGGTGGGTTGCAGCAGGGTGGCCTCTAGGGTGGCGGCCACCAGGGTTTCGAGGTTGCGCCGCCCGATGATGGGGTTGGCGTATTTGGAGCCTATGACTTCGCCTTGTTCGGTGAGGCGAATTTGCCCGCGCACGGTGCCCGGAGGCTGGGCGAGTATGGCCTGGTAGCTGGGGCCACCGCCCCGGCCCACGGTGCCGCCACGGCCATGGAACATGCGCAGTTGAATGGGGCTGTTGGCTGCGGGCGCGGGTGTTGTGCTGTTGGGCTGCGGCAGGGGCTGGGCGTTGAGCTGGTCAAAGAGTTCGACGAGTGCGATTTCTGCGCGGTAGAGTT
>JBIPME010000019.1:0-10865 GCA_044369275.1 Rhodoferax sp. | reverse complement strand
TGCGTGCTATCGAGGCTGCGCCATCCCCCCGTGACCAGCACCACGGGCGCCAATACGCACGACACCAACAGCATGCGCCAGCGCGTAAAAGCAAACGCGCCCAAGCGGCGCGCGGGCACGGCGGCGAGCATGCCCGTCAATGCAAAGCAGCCCGCAGCAGCCAACGCCATCCACTCGTAGGCGGGATAAGGGTGCAAAGTCAAACTCCCTCGCAATGAACAGGAAGAACCGAAAGAACAGGAACGGCAGAAACGAAAATCAAAATGCAACCAATGGATGCGCTCCCGATCCTTGGCAAGCACGGGCCTGCGCGAAGCACCTAGCGCGCAATCTCAGCGCCAAGCACCTAGCGCCTACGGCAACTTGGTTAGGAGCTAAAGAGGAAGTTCATGATGTCGCCGTCTTTGACCACATACTCTTTGCCCTCGGCGCGCATCTTGCCCGCGTCTTTGGCACCTTGTTCGCCCTTGAATTGAATGAAGTCTTCAAAGGCAATGGTTTGGGCTCGGATGTAGCCTTTTTCAAAATCGGTGTGGATCACGCCTGCGGCCTGGGGGCCGGTGTCGCCTTGGTGGATGGTCCAAGCGCGCACTTCTTTGACGCCTGCGGTGAAATAGGTTTGCAGGCCCAGCAGTTTGTAGGCGGCGCGGATGAGTCGGTTGAGGCCGGGTTCGGTTTGGCCGAGTTCTTGCAGGAACATTTGGCGATCTTCGTCGCCCATTTCGCTCATTTCGGCCTCTAGCTTGGCACTGATGGCAACCACGGGGGCGTTTTGCGCATTGGCAAAGGTTTGCAGCCGCTCCAGCATGGGGTTGTTGGAAAATCCGTCTTCGGCCACGTTGGCCACAAACATGGCGGGCTTGGCGGTGATGAGGAAAAATTGCTTGAGCAAGGGGCGCTCTTCTTTGCTGAAGTCGATGGTGCGCACGGGCTTGGCTTCGTTCAAGGCGGATTGGCACTTCTCTAGGATGGCCACCAATTTAATCGACTCTTTGTCGCCGGAGCGGGCGGTTTTGGTGACGCGGTGCAGGGCTTTTTCAACCGCTGCCAAGTCGGCCAAGCACAGCTCGGTTTGAATGACTTCAATATCGGCTATGGGGTCTACTTTGCCGGCGACATGGATCACATTGTCGTCTTCAAAACAGCGCACCACATTGATAGTGGCATCGGTCTCGCGGATGTGGGCAAGGAATTTGTTACCCAGGCCCTCGCCCGTGCTCGCACCGGCTACCAAGCCGGCAATGTCGACAAACTCCACAATGGCGGGCACCACGCGCTCGGGGTTCACGATCTGCGCGAGCTGTTGCAGGCGCGAATCGGGTAACTCTACGATGCCAACATTGGGCTCAATCGTACAGAACGGGTAGTTTTCGGCGGCAATGCCTGCCTTGGTCAACGCGTTGAATAAGGTTGATTTGCCGACGTTGGGCAGGCCGACGATGCCACATTTAAGACTCATAAATACCTCAGAGAAACAGGGGGGTTAGTGTACTTGCACCACAGACAAGGGGGGTGTAAGCCTTCAACAGGGACACAGAAGCCACACTTTGGGCGGCGGTTGGACCAGCCTTCTACAATGTCTGGATGAATAAATTTTACGATGTATGCATCCGCGGCGCTGGCATTGTAGGGCGCACACTGGCGCTGCATTTAGCCAACCAACGGTTGCGGGTGGTTTTGGTAAAGCAGCCGCAAGCCGCGGACAGCGCGCACCACGATGTGCGTGCCTATGCCTTAAGCCCAGCTTCCAAAGCCCTGTTAGAAGGCATACGCTGCTGGCCCGATGCCGCGCACGCCACCGCGGTGCGCAGCATGCAGGTAGAGGACGTGGGCCACGGCAAATCGTCGCAGGTGCGCTTTGACGCTGTGCAACAAGGCAGCGAAGCTTTGAATTGGGTTGTGGATGTGCCCGAACTCGAGCGCCTCTTGGCCCAGGCCGTGGCGTTTCAACCCCTGATTACCGTCACCGACCAACCCCACGCAGCCGCTGCCTTGACCGTAGTCTGCGAAGGGCGCATGAGCCACACGCGGGCAGAGTTTGGCGTTGCATACGCCGTCACGCCCTACCCGCAATCGGCCTTGGCAGCACGCATAGCAAACGAAATTCCCCACCAGCAAACCGCACGGCAGTGGGCGCAAGACGGCGACATTTTGGCCCTGCTGCCCCTGGATGGCGCTGCCGGCCAGCGCTACGCCTTGGTGTGGTCGCTCAGCCCCCAGCGCGCCCAGGCCTTGCAAAGCATGGAGCCCCAAGCGTTTTGCCAAGCGCTCGAAGACGCTAGCCATGGCGTATTGGCGGCAAGCACCCTGCTGGGCGAGCGCCAGCTGTGGCCGCTGCAAGCGGCGCGGGCCCGCCAATGGGTTGGCACCCAAGCGCAGGGCGGCAGCTGGGCACTGGCGGGCGATGCCGCGCACAGCGTGCACCCCTTGACAGGCCAGGGCTTGAATTTGGGCTTGGGCGATGCGGCCGAGTTAATCAAGGTGCTGGGCAACCGGCCTTACTGGCGCAATGTCTCCGATATGCGTTTGCTACGCGCCTACGCACGTGCCCGCCAAACCGAGCTGGCCATCTTGGGCGGCTCTACCGATGTGCTGCAACAACTCTTTACCCACCCCTCGCCCACCGTGCAAACACTAAGGCATTGGGGCCTGCAAATGTTTAACCACAGCGGCCCGCTCAAGCATTGGGTGGTGCAACAGGCCATGGGCGGCAGCACAGCGACCAAGACGCCCTCATACAAGGCACCCTCATAAATAGCGCTTGAATACCGCTTAAATACCTCTTTAACACCGCGTACACGCTTTTTAACTGCGCTTAACATCGCAGCGAAACTTCCAAAATATTTCAGGATTTTTATGAAACTTCAATTGTTATGCCGTTCTTTTTTGGCACTGGGCCTGGTCTTGGTTTGCAGCACGGGCTCGGCCCAAGAAGCGCAAATTCGAAAAAACATCGCCACCCGCGTTCCGCAACTCAAAACCATCAACGAAGTGCGCAAAACTGCCATCAATGGCCTGTATGAAGTTCGGGTCAATGGAACCGAGATTTTTTACAGCGACGCACAAGGCGACTACCTGATCCAAGGCAGCCTCATTGACACCCGCCAACGCCGCAACCTGACCGAAGAGCGCACGGAGCAACTCACGGCGATCAAGTTCGAGGCCCTGCCCTTTAAAGATGCATTCACCATTGTGCGTGGCAACGGACAACGCAAATTGGCGGTTTTTCAAGACCCAAACTGCGGCTACTGCAAACGCTTTGAGCGCGATTTGCAAAAAATTGACAACGTCACTATCCACATGTTTCTCTACCCCGTTTTGGGTGCCGACTCCATGGAAAAATCCAAATCCGTTTGGTGCGCAAAAGACAGGGCACAGGCGTGGCAAGACTGGATGGTGCGCGACATTGCGTTGCCCACCACCGCAGCCATTTGCGACAACACGGCCTTGTCGCGCAACATGGAGTTAGGGCGCAAACACAAAATTACGGGCACGCCCACGCTGTTCTTTAGCAACGGCAAACGCGTGCCCGGTGCCATCGACACGGCCCAAATCGAATCCTACCTAGCCCAAGCCAAGCCCTAAAACCATGACCACGCACACCCGCCCAGCTGCCCCACAAGCGCCCCTAACGCCAACACAAGTGCCATCGCAGGAGCAAGCGCAAGTACCCGCGCAGGTGCATGCACAGGTGCAAGCGCAAGCTGGCGCGCAGGTTCATTACCGGGTGGAACTGGCGGATGTGCATGCCCATTTGTTTCGCGTCACCATGACGGTGCACAGCCCTGTCGCGCAGCAAACGCTGCAACTGCCCACGTGGATTCCTGGCAGTTACCTGATCCGTGAATTTTCCAAAAACCTGCAACAGCTGCGTGCTAGCCAAAACCAACACAGCTTGCCCGTACGGCAAATAGGCAAAGCGTGCTGGCAAGTGGACTGCGAACCAGGCTGCGCCTTGCAACTGCAATACGAGGTTTACGCTTTTGACAACTCGGTGCGTACCGCATGGCTCGATGCATCGCGTGGCTTTTTCAATGGCACCAGCCTGTTTTTACGTGTACCGCAACACAGCCAAAGCCCGCACCAAGCCGAAATAGTGTGCCCCGCGCTACTGAGCCAATGGCAATTGGCCACGGGTTTGGCTCCAGAGCGGGTTGAACCCAGCGGTTTTGGCCTGTACAGCGCGCCCAACTACGATGCGCTGGTGGACGCTCCGGTAGAAATGGGGCAATTTTGGAGCGGCGCTTTCACCGTCGCAGACGTCACGCACAGGCTGGTGGTCAGCGGTGCGCCCGATAGCTTTGACGGTGCGCGACTGCTGGCCGACACCCAGGCCATCTGTGCCCAAGAAATTCATTTTTGGCACAGCCCAGCCCAGCCCAAAAGCAGCCAAGCGAATGCGAATGCGACGGCACCCACGCCTACGGATCTGCCCATCCACCAGGCCGACAACCCCGTACCTTTCAAGAACTACCTGTTCATGCTCAACACCGTGGTGCAAGGCTACGGCGGCTTAGAGCACCGCAACTCCACCGCACTCATTTGCACACGCAAAGACCTGCCGCGCCTTGAACGCGATGCGCGCAATAACAACAGCACCAGCAAGGCCAGTCTGCCCGAGGGCTACACCACCTTGCTGGGTCTGATCAGCCATGAGTACTTTCACACTTGGAACGTTAAGCGCCTGCGCCCCGCAGAGTTTGCGCACTACAACTACAGCCAAGAGAATTACACCGAATTGCTCTGGTTCTTTGAAGGCTTCACCAGCTACTACGACGACCTGTTATTGCGCCGTGCACAGCGCATTGACAACAGCAGCTACCTCCAACTACTGGGCAAAACCATCAACCAAGTACAGCAAACCCCGGGGCGTTTAGTGCAAAGCGTAGCGCAAGCCAGCATGGACGCTTGGGTTAAATACTACCGCCCCGACGAAAACAGCCCCAACGCCACCATCAGCTACTACACCAAGGGGGCTTTGGTCGCACTCTGTTTGGATTTAACGCTGCGCCACGAAGGCCGCACCACCTTGGACGTGGTCATGCAAACGCTCTGGCAACACTGCCATGGCGGCCCCATGACCGAGCAAGACCTGCTCACGGTACTGGAACAATGCGCAGGCCGCTCTTACGCACCAGAAATTGCCCAATGGGTGCACAGCACGCAGGAGCTGCCTTGGGCGGCTTTGCTGCAACACCACGGCATCCAAATCCAACACGATCCCCTGCCCATCGCCCAACAGCTGGGGCTGCGTGTGCGAGAAGCCAATGGCATTCACGTGCAACACGTTCTGCGCGGCAGTGCTGCGGAAAACGCAGGCTTTGCCAGCGGCGACGAATGGCTAGCAGCCCAAGCCGCCACCCCAGAGGCCAGCGGCCCTTGGCGTCTGCAAAGCTTGGACGATTTGGCCTTGTACTGCGGTAATGCCGAAAAAGTGGTGGCAATGGTGGCACGCAACGGCCAACTCATGCACCTCAAGCTCAGCATTCCAAGCACCAGCCACAGCATTCGCCTCTCGGTGGCCGACACCGCGTTGGCCAACCAGTGGCTTGCCAACGCCCAAGTGCAATAAAAAAGTTCAGTTACATTCAGCCAAATTCAGTTCCGACGCGTTCTGTCACGCTCCGTCGGCTTCTGTTCACCCCAATCACTGCAACTTAAACACCGCAACCGCATCCACCAGTTGGTCGGATTGCGATTTCAAGGCGATTGCCGAGCTCGAAATGCGCTCTACCAAGGCCACATTCTGCTGCGTTGCCTGGTCCATCTCCACCACGGTATCCCCCACGTTTTTAACCCGTATGCTTTGCTCTGAGCTGGCTTGGCTGATCTGCCCCATGATGTCTGCCACGCGCTGAATCGAAGACACCACCTCGGCCATGGTGGTGCCCGCCTTGTCGACCAACACGCTGCCGTGCTCGACCCGCTCCACGCTGGCACTGATCAGCGCTTTAATCTCCTTGGCCGCTTCGGCAGAGCGCCCGGCAAGGCTGCGCACTTCCGAGGCCACCACCGCAAAACCACGCCCTTGCTCACCCGCACGCGCCGCCTCGACCGCAGCATTCAGGGCCAAGATATTGGTTTGGAATGCAATGCCATCGATCACACTGATAATGTCGCTAATTTTGTTGGAAGACGCATTAATTCCCTTCATCGTCTCCACCACCTCGCTCACCACATCACCGCCCAGTATCGCCACATTGGAAGCCGAAGCCGAAAGCGCGCTCGCCTCGCGTGCAGAATCCGCATTTTGGTTCACGGTGTGCCCAAGCTCCTTCATGGCAACCGCGGTATGTTCTAAGGCTTTGGCTTGGTGGTCGGTGCGCAGCGACAAATCGTTGTTTCCCTTAGAGATTGCCACGCTGGCGCTGGCAACAATGTCTGAATTCGTTTGCACACGCACCAAAACCGTTTGTATTTTTTCTGCGAATTGGTTAAAGCTCATCGCAATTTGCGCCAACTCATCCTCGCCATCGACACGAACCCGGCAAGTCAAATCACCATCACCCGTGCCGGCATTTTGCATAGCCAAGCGCAAGCTCTCTAAACGCCGCAGATTTTTCTGTAGGAAAAACCGCAACAACATCAGCCCCAAGCCCAACACCAACAGGCTACAAAATGCAACCGTGCGCACCAAATCCCAAACCCCACCCATAGCCTCAAGCCGGTCCAAAGCAATCAACAAAGTCCAGTCCGTCCCAGGAACAGCGTAAGCACTTAAGAAAACATTGTTAGCCGCACGGTAGGGTTGCAACTCTCCCGTTTTCACCATCGACTCAACTTCCTGCATACTAATGCTGGGAAAAACATCGTTTACCTTCTTTAAAATTAAAGAAGAATCCTTGTGCAATATTATTTTTCCACTTTTATCGACCAACATGGCAAAACTAGACGGGGTTGGCAATATGTTAGAGATGGTTTTCATGGGCTTTTTCATCATCACATCCAAAGCAACCACACCCTCCAAGCGCGCATTGCTTCTCACGGCATACGCAAACGTTAGCACCAACTCCTTAGTCGTATCGTCTAAATAAGGCTCCGTCACCACAGGCTTATCACTTGCCTCGGCCGCCTTGTACCATGGTCTACTCGTGGGATCCCAGCTCGCTGGCATATTTTGGGGTGAAGAAAATACCGCGCGTTTGTCAGGATAGCCAACATACGCCAAATCGGCACCAACCGTCACTTGTGCTTGCTGCAAATAACTTGCAAACGTGTCTTTATTAATCGCTAAAGACAGCGATTTTGCCGTCATATAATTAGAATCAATCCAATTCGACAAGGCATCGGATTGTGCTTTTCCGATCTGTTTAACTTCAAGGCTGAGATACTCTAAAGCGTTTTTTCTAACGGTATAAATGCTTGCAAGCGCCGCAGAAATCAACGACAAAAAGAAAATCATACCTACATTAAATAATATTCTAGCCTTCAAAGTTTTAAAAGAACCATTTTTCACAAAAACTCTCCCATCCAAAGAAACCATTTAAAAAATGAAAATTTCGCCTATTAATTCGAGCAATATTTTTTACATTCTATGAAGTGGTTACGATGTGTGGTTTGACAAATGTCCTATTAACAACGCCCAGTAACAAAATGAAATACGAATGCATCACCGCCTCCATTGAAGCTGAAAAAGTCGCACTCATTACGCTTAATCGGCCCAAACAGCTCAATGCTTTAAATAACCAACTCATGAATGAACTAGGCCATGCGCTGCAAACATTCGATACAAATCCAGCCATCGGTTGCATGGTGCTCACTGGCAGCGACAAAGCATTTGCAGCAGGCGCAGACATCGCCGAAATGGCCCAATTCGACTTTGTTGATGTCTTCCAAAGCAACTTCATTACCCGCAACTGGGAAACAATGCGGCTCGTTCGCAAACCCGTCATCGCAGCCGTAAGCGGCTTTGCCTTGGGCGGTGGTTGCGAATTGGCGATGATGTGCGACTTCATCATCGCTGCAGACAATGCCAAGTTCGGACAACCCGAAATCAAAATTGGCGTCATGCCTGGCGCTGGCGGAACCCAGCGCCTTCCGCGGGCCGTTGGCAAAGCCAAAGCGATGGACATGGCTTTGACGGGGCGCATGATGGACGCTGTCGAAGCGGAACGCGTAGGCTTGGTCAGCCGCATCGTTGCGCAGGACAAGCTATTAGAGGAAGCCTTGGCAGCGGCACTCATGGTGTGCAGCTTCTCTCAAGTCGCCACAATGGCCGCCAAAGAATCGGTCAACCGCGCCTTCGAAGGCAGCTTGGCAGAAGGTCTGTTATTTGAGCGCCGCCTGTTTCACGCACTGTTTGCCAGCCAAGACCAAAAAGAAGGAATGGATGCTTTTCTGAACAAGCGCCCCGCACAATTTCGCAACGCATAAAAAATCTGTGGGCAAGTTGAAAGAAATTTGAGAAACGATGCCCGAGAGTTGCTATAATCTCGATCCTGTGGTGATATAGCTCAGTTGGTTAGAGCGCAGCATTCATAATGCTGATGTCGGTGGTTCAAATCCACCTATCACCACCAAAGATTAAAGCCAAAAATATATATCAAAAATTTTTGGAAACCCTAAAAAACCCGCTCTCTTTCACAGAAGCGGGTTTTTTATTGTGGTTTGCACATACAACTTAAGCGGCTACTGCGTGCTGAGGCGCATTCACTGCGTTGGTTTGGTAGCCCTCTGTATTCAAACGCCGACGCTTACGCACAATTACCGTGGGCGTTGCCAACGATGACGGTGTTGCACCTTGACCACGTGACGTAGCATAAGACTCGCCACGCCCATTGCAACGGGCGAAATGAATGGCATCTTCCACCGCTTGCGTGTTTAATGATTGGACCAATGAGCCATTGACGCGTACATAATCGCCAGTGGCGTTGGTCGCGAGCAAGCCAAACTCCAAGCCCATGCGAACAATGCCCAGAACGTTGAATTCTTTAGGCGCTGCCACGAAAGCTTTGATGGTCTGGCTTCCAAGCACTACTTGCAGAGGTTGTTTAGAGAGATTTTTCATGTTTCAAGTCAGCACCCTTGTCGAGGACTGGTTCCGTTGTTTTGTAAAGTAATGTTGCACAAAGTAACGAAAAACATCTTGATCGAAATCTGATCATTTACGAAAAGACATGAAAAAAGAACGCATAAAAACGAATTCCATTCAACACAACCAACATTCAATCCATGTCAATAGGTAAATACATTAAGGAAATTGGTCGAGGCAAAGAAGGCGCACGCGCGCTAAATCGCATCGAAGCGCAAGATTTATTCGGCCAAGTACTCGACGGCCAAACCACCGATTTAGAGGTGGGCGCTTTCTGCTTGGCCATGCGCATCAAAGGAGAAACTGCGCAAGAAATGCTAGGTTTTTTGGACGCAACGCATGCCCGTATTCCCCCCATTCGCAGCGTTTTGGCTGCGCGGCCTAGCGTGGTTATTCCCAGCTACAACGGTGCCCGTAAATTGCCTGTATTGACCCCTTTGTTGGCGCTGCTGATTGCGCGTGAGGGCTTCCCGGTACTGATGCATGGCACGCCCACAGAAACTGGGCGCGTATTCACCTCCGAGGTGCTGCTTGCGTTGGGCATTCCCATCGAAACCACACTGCCAACCCTGCGCAATGGGTGTGTCGCTTTTGTGCCAACTGAACTGCTGTGCCCCGGTTTGAAGCGTTTGTTGGACGTGCGGCAGTTTGTAAAGTTACGTAATTCGGCCCATAGTCTGGTCAAACTTCTATCGCCTTGCGAAGGCCCTAGCCTGTGCATTACAAGCTACACCCACCCCGAATACGCGATCAGCATGGCGCAGGTGCTGGCGCTGATGCATGCCAATGCAGTTTTACTGCGTGGCACAGAAGGCGAGCCCGTCGCAGATGCACGCAGAAGCCCGCCTATGCAGGCTTTTCTCAAAGGGCAAGCCCTACCCCCTGTCGCAGCGCAAAGCGGGGTTTTAACCAGCCTTCCAGACATTCCCAAAAGCCCTGAGGCGCAGGCAACGGCAGACTACACCCAAGCCGTACTGCAAGGGCGCATACCGATTCCTGCGCCTATCGAAGCGCAATTGCGCGTTGCTTTAGAAGTGCTTGAAGCGCTTTGACGTGTTTTGAGGTGCTTTGACGCGCTTTGAGGTGAAATAATTTGCATGCAGCGGGGCAAAAACTTGCCGTGCAGGGCAAGTTAGCGCAAAAACAGCCTAAAAACGCTCATGCGGCTGCAAGTAGCGCCATTGCCCCACGGGCAGGTTTCCCAGCATGATGCGCCCAATGCGCACGCGCTTGAGCCCCACGACCTTGAGACCGACCAATTCGCACATGCGCCGTATTTGGCGTTTTTTGCCTTCGGTCAGTACGAAGCGAAGTTGCTCGGGGTTTTGCCAATCTACCTGGGCTGGCTGCAAAGGCTGTCCATCAAGGTGCAAGCCATTGCGCAGCAAAGCCAGCTTGTCCTTGGGGAAAATCGATTGCACATCGGTGCTCACAGGGTCGTCGTCGTCAATGCGGCTGAGCTGCGTTGCCTTGGCTGGCAGGGCGGGGTACGTTGCCTGCGCATTCGCAGCAGCAGCCGTGTTGCTCACGCCGGTGTAGACCACGCGCACCAAATACTCTTTTTCGATGCCGGCATCTTCACCAATGAGTTGGCGGGCGATGCGCCCGTCTTGGGTCAGTACCAACAGGCCGGTGGAGTCAATGTCCAAACGTCCCGCAGGCACCAAGCTTTTAAGCTGGCTAGGGTGGAAAAAAAAGCGTGCATTGTCGTCGCGCCAGCGATTGGGGGGCTGCACCAGCGTAATGGCCGGTTGGTGGCCATCTTCAGCTTGCCCGCTCACGAGACCAATGGGCTTGTTGATGAGCACCGTCACTTGGTTGGCTTGTTGGCCTT
>JBIPME010000308.1:0-3457 GCA_044369275.1 Rhodoferax sp. | reverse complement strand
GCTGCCCAAGGCCGCAAACGTTTTTACCTCTGTGATCCATGCCATGCTGCTCGCTCCCTCTTATTCAAGTCGATATAAAGTTTGTCAATTTTGTGCCCCTATTTACCTCTATGCACTTCTATGCACCCCTGTACTTTTCTATGCGCAGCTAGGCATTTAGCCGCGCTTTTTCAAGCCCATTTTTTCCCGCCCTTGCGCAGGCGTCATGGGGCTTGCGCCTAAGCGGGTAATGATTTCGACCACGCGCTGGGTCAAGGAGCCATTGGTAGCAGGTACGCCCTTGTCCAGCCACAGGTTGTCTTCCAAGCCCACCCGCACATTGCCGCCTAAAAGCATGGCCTGCGCCGCCATTGGCATTTGCATGCGACCGATACCGAAACCCGACCAAATCGCACCCGCAGGCAAGTTGTCCACCATCGCTTTCATGGTCGTCGTATCCGCTGGTGCACCCCAAGGAATGCCCAAACAGAGTTGGAACAAAGGCGCATCCAGTAAACCCTCTTTGATCATTTGCTTAGAAAACCAGAGGTGGCCGGTATCGAAAATCTCCAACTCCGCCTTAACGCCTAACTCGGTAATGCGCTTAGCCCCTGCGCGCAAGGCCGCTGGGGTGGAAACATAAATCGTGTCGCCATCGCCAAAGTTCAGCGTGCCGCAATCCAAGGTGCAAATCTCGGGCAACAGTTCTTGTACATGCACCAAACGGGTCAATGGACCGACCAAATCCGTCGCAGGGCCAAAACGCAAAGGGTCTTCGCCAGGGCCGATTTCCAAATCACCGCCCATCCCAGCCGTTAAATTGACGATGATGTCCACGCCAGAATCACGAATACGCTCCATCACCTCGCGGTACAACGCCGGATCACGGCTGAACTTGCCCGTCTCTGGGTTGCGCACATGGCAATGCACCACGGTCGCGCCCGCCTTGGCGGCCTCCACCGCTGCCGCTGCAATTTGCTTCGGTGTAACGGGAATGGCGGGGTGCTTGTCCACGGTATCGCCCGCACCCGTCAAGGCGCAGGTCACTATTACTTGGTAATTCATGTTTTGTAGTCCAGTTCTTCTGAGTCAAGGATTTCTTTCAACGCAGCAAAATGCAAATCCGCATACGCCGTCGGGTAATCATTCCACTGGGCGCACACTTGCGCAGCCACCGCATCGGGTACCAAGGCCAAAGCGCGGCCCGTGGATAAAGCCAGCACCTGCAATCGGGCCACTTTTTCCAAATAGTACAAAGTGTCCAAAGCTTGGGCCACCGTTGCACCCAGCACCATCACACCATGGTTACCCATAAAAAGAACGCGCTGATTTCCACGCATCAGGTCGCATACCCGCTGCGCCTCGGAGGCATGCAATGCCATGCCGGCGTAGCCCCGGTCGTACGCCACCCCTTGGTAAAAACGGCAGGCATTTTGGTCTAGCATCAGCAACTCAAAATCTTGCAAACAGCACAGCGCCGTCGCGTAAGGCATGTGGGTGTGCAAAATGCAGCGCGCCTGCGGCAACTGCTGGTGCAGCGTAGCGTGCAAATGCCATGCCGTGGGGTCAGAGACTGCCCCCCGCAAATGCGCCTGGCCTTGCGACGCGGCACCCGCTTGCACCAACAACAACTCACTGGCACAAATGCGCGAAAAGTGACGCCCCAAAGGGTTAAGCAAAAACTCCGCGCCATCTTCCGACACCGCCACGCTGAAATGGTTGGCAATCGACTCGTGCATATCCCAGCGCGCAGCCCAGCGAAAAGCAGCTGCCAAGTCAATGCGTGCGGACTGCTCGAAAGTAAGTTTTGAAATAATTGTCTCCTGCTAACCCCCTTACTGTAGACCGATCCAAAACGCTTAATTGGAAACAATACGACTTTTAATTTTCATTTAACGACTTATTTTTCAATTTTCAGCGAATGGCGTTCAGACACGCAAAACCAATCCTGTGCAGACCACTGCGAGATAACGCCGCCTGTTAGGCTGTACAATCCGAGTTGACGGGCCTTCCCGCATGGTAAAGCGGCCAACCGAGTCAGGTGGGGAACCAAGCAGCTCTAACTGTAGAGCCAGTGCCGGGGTCAAGGCTCGTCAACTTACACAAAATTACTGCGCCTTGTGCCTAATCCAAACAGCGCGTAATTATTTTCCAAAGTTTCCCCGATATGCTGATTGCGTCTGCATACGCCAAAAACCTCTGTAGGGCTTAAATTTGCATGTTATAGATCCGGCCCTGTAAAGCTTGAATTTCCCAGATGAACCCCAATCTGCTGTGTATGGAAAAAGAAGACGCAAGATACCAAACACTGGAGCAGCTGCATGAGAGGCGCAAGCAAGTCGCACGGCTGCATAAAAAAGGCATCAAAGTGATGCAGATCGTGGAGATGACGGGTTTGAGTTATCCGACCGTACGCGGCGTAATTGACCGATTTGAGTCGGGTGGCTGGTCAGCTATTCGTCCGGCTTTGCGCGGACGAAACCGAGGCGATGGACGCGTGCTCAGCGCTGCGCAAGAAGACACTATTGAGCGGCTGATCATTGACAAACGGCCCGAGCAACTGAAGATGGATTTCAGTCTGTGGAGTAGGGCCGCAGTGGGTCAGCTTATAGAGCAGGAGTTTGGTATCCGACTGCAAGTGCGTAGCGTCGGTAAGTACCTCACGCGCTGGGGATTTACCCCGCAAAAACCCATCAAAAAAGCCTACGAACAACGCCCCGAGGCTGTGCGGCAATGGCTCGATCAAGAGTATCCTGCCATTGAACAGCGCGCACGCAAGGAGGGTGCTGAGATTCATTGGGGTGACGAGACGGCGCTGGTCAACACCGATGTTCGAGGCAGAAGCTACGCCCCAGCAGGCAAGACACCCGTGACCATGGCTGTAGGCGGTACACGCCACAAGCTGTCAATGATTGCCTCAGTGACCAATCAGGGCAAGGCACGTTGGATGATCATTGACGAGGCCTTTGATGCAGCCAAGCTGATCGAATTTTTGCAAGCTCTGATCAATGACGCAGACAAAAAAGTATTTCTGATTTTGGACAACTTGCGAGTGCACCACAGCAAGATGGTCAAGGAGTGGGTGGCAGAACGAGAAAACAAAATCGAGCTGTTTTATCTGCCCAGTTACAGCCCTGAGCTCAATCCCGAGGAGCGGCTCAATGCGGATTTGAAGCAGGCCATAGGCAAACGCGTTCCCATCCGTACGAAGGCCAAGTTACGCCAAGCGGCCAACGACCATATGACGATGCTACAGGCTGATCCGCTGAGGGTTATGACCCACTTTCAAGATCGCCATGTTCGCTATGCTGCTTAAGACTTCACAAGGCCGGATCAATAGCTTGTCACGGCGTATGAGATGGTGGCCCGCGTCCAGCGCAGCCTCGCAGGCACGTTGAATGTTCAAAACTGCGGCATCCTGTCGCGACAAGTTGGTCGCAAAGCCAGCCCCTGCCGCTGCGTACTCCTCACGCGCACG
>JBIPME010000309.1:0-3457 GCA_044369275.1 Rhodoferax sp. | reverse complement strand
TACCGGGCCGCTGGCCTGCCAGTGTTGGGGCGCTTCGGCACCGATGCCGTCTTCGCGGCGAGGTTGCCCGCAGTCGCTGTTCCAAGCGGTGGGGAAGGTGGGCCAGTAGCACAGGCGTTCGCCCAGGGAGTGGGAGAGCGCGCGTGGAAAGCTCGATACCGACATGTACTGTGTGGAGCCAGAAGGGGCGTGGTTGATCAATTGGTCGTAGCTGGTAAATGCGCGCAGCAGCAGTTCGTTGTACAACTGTACGGGCGTACTAAAGCCTTTGCGTAGCCATGCGAAGTATTTGGTCGTAGGCACTGCGTCCATGCCCTTGTTCATATAGGTGCGAATGTATTCCCAAAGGTTTGCGTTCTCACTGCCCACGGAGCCTAAAAAGATCAAATCTTCGCCCCTGCGCTGTGGGTCTTTAGGGTCAAGGGGTGGCCAGTAGAGCACGAGGTGGTTGTGTTCGGGATCATCTTGATCAAGGCGTTCTTGGTGGCGCTCAGGTGTGGGATTGCCTTCGTCTTCACCGGGGAGCGGTCTGTGCCATTCAACGTGGGCTTTAACACGGGAGAAGTCCAGCACAGCGTTGCCGCCAAACTTTTGCGGGCGCACGATGTAGACCTTGCCGGTGGTGCGGTTGAATCGGTAGCGTGCGCGCAGGGCGGTTAGGAAGGATTCCTTGGGGCGTAGAAGGTAGAACAAAATAAAAGCACAAATGGTAAAAGTTAAACCAAAGGTGGTTATGAGTATTCCATTGGGTCTTAATAAATCTTTCATTAAAGTCCAAATTAATGCAATTGTGGTCATTGATAAAGACATCGTCTCCAAAATCAACAACATGCTGCTTAACGCCCGTTGGTACTCCCCAGGGTTGGAGAGTTCTAAGAAATGTTCATTGATATCGAGTAGCAAGTTTTGTGCGTTGAGCGAAGGCTTGGTGTGCTTGGACTTGGGTTTGTCGTTAGGGCCATAGAGCTTTGTGAGGGGGTGGATATCACCCATGTCGCGTGCAGCGACTTGGGCACCAAGCTTGCGCCGCTGGTTTTGGTAAGAGCTTTCGGGGAAGAACATAGAGTGGGCTTGTGTAGGTTTATTCGGAGGTAATTTCTTGCACGGCTTCGCCCAAGTCCAGCAGCAAATCGCGTTCGGTGAGGTAGGGTACTTTGTGGCTGTCGGTTTTGCGAAAAGGTTGCCTTTGCAGCCATTGTTCCCAGACTTTGCCTTTGATGTCGGCAATCATTATGCTCAGAATCACGTAGCCGATAATCAAGCCTATGTGTATGCGGATCAATAATGCCCCAGGCTTGGCAACTTTGGACGTGGCAATGGTGCTGCCTATGATGCCTATACCTAGGCTAGTACGTGCCAAATATGCCCACATCAATTGCTCATCCCCATACTTCCCAGCCTGCGTTGCATCGACAGCATCCAAAAACACACCGATCGCGGTACCTGCGCAAGTCCAGTATGCGGCGTTCATTTTGAGTTCGACTAACTTATCGGCTGCAGCCTTGCCCATCCCCGTCTTGTAATTGGCACCAACCACCTCGGGTAACTCTTTGTAGAGTAGTTTTTTATAGGTTTCGCATCGAAAGTCTTTTAGGGCACCGACGAATTCAAGAACGCATCTACTCGCTTCAGCCCTACTGCGATCGTCGTTTCTGGAGCCTGCGCGTTGTATGGCGGGTATGATGGTTAAGCCATTAACCAAAGCAATCGCTCCTAGAAAGCGCAAGCGGCCTGCCTCAGTGGTGACAGTTTGCGCGGCTTTATCGATCAACTTTTGCTGTGCTTTTATGCGCTTTTCAACGCTTCCCTTAACGAGATGGCCTGCCTCTTGCACATAGGTTATTGCATCTCTACCCATACCATGCACTATGGTTAGCAGTTGTGCATTTGCTAGACGTTTTTCTAGTTCAGTGGTGGGCCACAGACTGACTTGACTGGCTGCAATGCTGGCAATGAGTGAACTGATGGACCTTTGCTTTAGTTTGGAGCTTTTTTCTAGGCTTGTGAGTGTGTTGTCTAGGATGAATAGCGCTCGAAGCATATCTGCCGAGGCCTGCGCGGCTTGGCCATCGCTTTGGGCGTCGAGTACGCTCGGCAAGGGGTGACTAACGGCATTGAGAGCCTTGGTGATTTCGTTGGTTATCTTTGGTCTGTTTAGCACAATCATGCGCCAGTAAAGCAGATGGCTTTGGGGTTGCAGCACATCGCGGGCGTGCAGGTACACTCGGCCCTTGGGGCTGTTGTCTACGTGCATGAGGATCAGGTACAGCTGCCCGGCACAGCGAATGCCCGTCTCGCTGTTGTGGCGCTCGGAGCTGTAACGCTCAAACACGGGCATCCAAGGGTCCTTGGCATCGAGCCAAGGTCGCAGATCGTCAAACAAAGTGTCCATACGCTGGTCACGCAGCTTGAGTTGGGCTTTTTGTTCGGTTTGGAAGGTTGCCACGGCGCTGGCGTCCACATATTTTTCGATATTTCCCAAGGCGCTGGCACTGGCTTTTTGTTCTCGCTGGTCCTTTTGGGCGGCCAGCGCGTCGGCTTTTTTGCGCATCTCGTTGGCCCGCATTGTGTTGAGCTGTTGCTGCGTCATGCGCTCGACTCGGCCATCGCTTTGGCGCACGTCGTACCAAGCGCTGGGGTTATTGCCAACAAAATCGCCCGCCTCTGTGCGATTGGCCTGATCGCGCAGGTTGCGGATGATGTCGGCATCCTCCCCCAGCAGCTTGGCTTTGAGTGCCTGTTGCACCGTCTGTATGCCCGCTGCTGCGGCCTCGCGCATGCGGTTGCTCACGCCGTTGGCGTCGGGCTGCACCAGCCACAGGGTATAAGGCACAGCAGCCTCGGCTTGTGCCAAGGCAAGCTCTTGCGCAATGCCCAAGGGGTCTAGGCAGGCCAGTACCACGCCGGGCGCAGGCTGGCCTTGGGCGTTTTGGTTGTTTTGCAGCAGGTGTGCAATTTTTTGCAAGCGCTTGCCGTGTTTGGCCTCGTAGCCGGGGTTGGCGGTTTTGATGATGGTGTCAATGTGGTAGGCTTTGATGGCTTGTTGGGTATAGCCGCCCCAATCGCGCTCTTCTTGCGAGGTGCCCATCAGCCCGTAGAGCAGGGCCTCGCAGGCATCTTGCAAGGCGGGTTGCTTCAGCGCGGCAAACTCCAGCACGGTTTTTGCAAGTGCAGCGGGCTTGGCGCTGTCGGCCCCCGTGTGCTGGCCTTTGGCCCAGGCGGCCACGTCAAAGCGCTGCAAACCGTAGTGGGCGGGGTTGGCGCGCATTTTGTCGTAGGTATCGGGCTCTAACGGATCGGGGTTAAAGCAAAACCACAGGGCTTCGACGGTTTCGGCATCGCGCACATAAACCAGGCTGTTATTGGCTTGGCGCATCTCCACATCGCAGGCCACGTTGGCGGGCTCGGGCTGGCTGATGATGGCGGGTCTAAAGCTTTTGAGGTAACCATGCGGGTG
>JBIPME010000307.1:0-3463 GCA_044369275.1 Rhodoferax sp. | reverse complement strand
CGGGCCTACACCGGGCCCACCGCCGCCGTGGGGGATGCAAAAGGTTTTGTGCAGGTTGAGGTGGCTGACGTCGCCGCCAAATTCTCCGGGGGCTGCGGTGCCGACCAGCGCGTTCATGTTGGCACCATCTACATAGACGCGTGCGCCGTGTTCGTGCACCAAGGCGCAGAGTTCTTTGACCGAGGTCTCGAACACGCCATGGGTGCTGGGGTAGGTGATCATGACGACGGCCAGGTGTTCGCTGTGTTGCACGCATTTGGCGCGCAGGTCGTCCATGTCGACGTTGCCTTGGGCGTCGCAGGCGGTCACGACCACGGTTAAGCCCGCCATGTGTGCGCTGGCGGGGTTGGTGCCGTGCGCGCTGCTGGGAATGAGGCAGATGTTGCGGTGGCCCTGGCCACGGCTGGCGTGGTAGGCGCGGATGACCAACAGGCCTGCGTATTCGCCTTGGCTGCCCGCGTTGGGTTGCAGGCTGATGCCTGCGTAGCCGGTGGCAGCGCACAGCCAGGCGCGCAGTTGGCGGTCGAGCAGGGCGTAGCCTTGGCGCTGTTGGGCAGGGCAAAAGGGGTGGATGTTGGCAAACTCGGGCCAGGTGATGGGGATCATTTCGCTGGTGGCGTTGAGCTTCATGGTGCAGCTGCCCAGCGCGATCATGGTGCGGTCCAAGGCCAGGTCTTTGTCCGAGAGGCGTCGGATGTAGCGCAGCATGCTGGTCTCGCTGTGGTGGGTGTTGAACACGGGGTGGCTGAGAAAGCCGCTTTGGCGTTGCAGTTCGCTTGGAATCAGGGGGCGTATGCTGGGCTCCAGCGCTTCAATGGTGGGCAGGGTTTGGTCGGGGGCGGCAAACAGCGACCAGAGCAGGGCAATGTCCTCGCGGGTGCTGGTTTCGTCCAGCGAAATGCCTATGCAGCTTTGGCGCAGGTGGCGCAGGTTCACCCCTTGGGCTTGGGCGCGGGCCAGCAGGTTCAGCGCGGCTTCGCGGCTCTCCAGGTCGATGGTGAGGGTGTCGAACGCAGTGGCGTGCAAGGGCGGGTAGCCCAGTGTTTGCAGGCCTTGGGCCAAGATGGCGGTGTAGCAGGCAATGCGTTGGGCAATGCGTTGCAAGCCGTCGGGGCCGTGGTAGACGGCGTACATGCTGGCCACGATGGCGGGCAGCACTTGTGCGGTGCAGATGTTGGAGGTGGCTTTTTCGCGGCGGATGTGCTGTTCGCGGGTTTGCAGGGCCAGCCGGTAGGCCAGGTTGCCATGCACGTCTACGCTGGCACCCACCAAGCGCCCGGGCAAGGAGCGTTTGTAGGCATCGCGGCAGGCCATGTAGGCGGCGTGCGGGCCGCCGTTGCACAGGGGCATGCCAAAGCGCTGGGTGCTGCCCACCACGATGTCGGCGTTCATCTCGCCAGGCGGCTTGAGCAGGGTGAGCGCGAGCAGGTCGGCGCAGAAAATCAGGGCGGCGTCGTGGCGGTGCACCGTGTTGGCGTCGTGCGACCCGTCTTGGAGCTGGCCGCTGCTGCCCGGGTATTGGGCTAGGGCGGCAAAGTAGCCCCCTTGCGCCAAGGCCGCATGCCAGTCTTGCGCGGATTGCGTCACTTGGATTTGAATGCCCAGCGGTGCTGCACGCGTTTGCAGGACTGCGATGGTTTGCGGGTGGCAATCGCCACTGACGATGATGCGTTCGCCCCGGGCTTTGACGCAGCGTTTGGCCAAGGTCATGGCCTCGGCGGCTGCGGTGGCCTCGTCGAGCATGGAGGCGTTGGCAATGGGCATGCCGGTCAAATCGCACACCATGGTTTGGAAGTTGATCAGGGCCTCCATGCGGCCTTGGGAGATTTCGGCTTGGTAGGGCGTGTAGGCGGTGTACCAAGCCGGGTTCTCCAGGACGTTGCGCAAAATCACGTTGGGCGTGTGCGTGCCGTAGTAGCCTTGGCCGATGTGGCTTTTGAAGACCTTGTTTTGCGCTGCCATGGCCCGCAGTTCTGCCAACGCAGCCGCCTCCGAAACCGCCGCTGGAATGGGCATGCTGCTGTGGCGCGCAATGCTGCGCGGCACAATGCTGGCAATCAAGTCCGCACGGCTGGGCTCCCCGATGATGCGCAGCATGTGCGCTTCGTCAGCTTCGGTTAGGCCGATGTGGCGGGCTTGAAATTCCGTGGCGTTTTCAAGGGTTTGCAGTGTGGGTAGAAGGGCTTGGGCGGGCATGCAGGGCTTTGTTAAAGGTGGGTAAAACTGAGGCTTTTGCCTAGTTGTTGGAGGCGAACTGGTCGTAGTCGGGGCGGTCCATCAATTGGTCGAATTGCGCCATGTCTTGGATCAAAATTTTGAAAAACCAGCCCTGACCCAAGGGGTCGCTGTTGGCCAAAGAGGGGTCGGCACGCAAGGCTTCGTTCACGGCCACGATCTCACCGTCGATGGGCATGTACACGTCGGCGGCGGCTTTGACCGACTCCACAACGCCTGCGATTTCACCTTTTTTAAAGGTTTTTCCGACTTCGGGGAGGTCGACAAACACCACGTCGCCCAGCGCGTCTTGGGCGTGCACGGTGATGCCTACGACGGCAGCCTCGTGGTCTTCGAGTTGGAGCCATTCGTGGTCGGCGGTGAATTTCATGGTCATGGTCATAGTGGTTTCCTTTTTAAGTGGCCCGTAGGCCTGTAATGAAGTGGCAACAAAGGTTTAACCGCGGTAATAGCGGTTGGGGGTGAAAGGCAAGCGAACGACTTCCATCGGTACGGGTTTGCCGCGAACGATGGCATGGATTTGCGTGCCCACAGCACTGAATTCTGCACGCACATAGCCCATGGCGATAGGGCGGTTCACGCTAGGGGCCAATAAACCGCTGGTGGTGCTGCCAATGGCGTCGCCATGCAGGCTGTGCAGGGCTGTGTGTTCACGCACGGGAACGCGTTCTAGGGCCTGTAAACCCACGCGCTTTTTGCTGCTGGCAAAGGGGGCATTGGGTTGCTCATTGGATTGGGCATTGGCAAGGGCCTGAAACACGGGGTCTGCGCCCAGAAAGCCGCCTTGGCGTGCGCCGCCGGGCAGGCGTACTTTTTGCAGCGCCCACACCAGATTGGCTTCGACCGGGTTGGTGTTGGCGTCAATGTCATTGCCATACAAGCACAAGCCCGCTTCCAAACGCAAAGAGTTGCGCGCCCCCAGCCCAATGGGCAGCACCTCGGGCTGGGCTAAAAGTGCCTGTGCGAGTGCGCAGGCAAAGTCTTGGTGTACCGATATTTCAAAACCATCTTCGCCGGTGTAGCCACTGCGGGTTAAAAACACGGGCACGCTGTGGTCTGCGCATTGCACTTGGAAATGCCCGCCCGACATAAACAGCAGCTTTTCCACCCCCGGCGCGAGTCTGGCCAGGGCGGCGCAAGCTTTGGGGCCTTGCAAGGCAAGCAAGGCCATTTCTGGCATGGGAATGACTTCGCAGCGCTGGCCAATGTGGGCTTGGATGTGGGCAAT
>JBIPME010000306.1:0-3478 GCA_044369275.1 Rhodoferax sp. | reverse complement strand
GGGCAAACTCACGCAAGACAAATACGCCCAGCGCATGGCCCTGCTGCGCACCACCTTGGCCTACGAAGACCTGCAACAGGCCGACCTGCTGATTGAGGCCGTGTTTGAAGAAATCGGGGTGAAAGAAACCGTGTTCAAAGCCCTGGACCGCGTGGCCAAACCGGGGGCGATTTTGGCCTCCAACACCTCGACCCTGGACTTGAACCGCATTGCCGCCTTTACCCAGCGCCCGCAAGACGTGGTGGGCATGCATTTCTTCAGCCCCGCCAATGTCATGAAACTGCTCGAAGTCGTGCGCGGTGACCAAACGGCCAAAGACGTCATGGCCACGGTCATGGCCGTGGCCAAAAAAATCCGCAAAACCGCCGTGGTCTCTGGGGTTTGCGACGGCTTTATCGGCAACCGCATGATTGAACAATACGGCCGCCAAGGCGGCTTTTTGCTCGATGAGGGCTGCACCCCCGCGCAGGTGGACAAAGCCATGGAGCGCTTTGGCATGGCCATGGGGCCGTTTCGCATGGGCGACTTGGCGGGCAACGACATTGGCTGGGCCATTCGCAAACGCCGCTACCAAGAAAAGCCGGGCATGAAATACAGCAAAACGGCGGACCTGCTGTGCGAGAAAGGCCGCTTCGGGCAAAAAACCGGCGCAGGCTGGTACGACTACGCCCCCGGCAAACGCGACCCCATCGCCAACGCCGAAGTGGTGCAGATGATTGCAGCGCACCGCCAGTCCCTGGGCATTACGCCACGCAAAATCTCTGACGAAGAAATTGTGCAGCGCCTGGTCTTTAGCCTGGTCAACGAGGCCGCCCACATCTTGGAAGAGGGCATTGCCAACAAAGCCAGCGACATCGACATTGCCTACATTTTTGGCTACGGATTCCCCGTCTACCGCGGTGGCCCGCTGAACTACGCCGACGAAATGGGCCTGTTCAACGTGGTTCAGGCCATGCAGCGCTTTGCCCAAAACCCGCTGGACGATGCGCAGTTTTGGCAACCCGCGCCGCTCTTGGCGCGCTTGGCTGCACAGGGTAAAACATTCAACTAAATAAGGAAAACTCACCATGACATCCGCCGTAATTGTTTCTACCGCCCGCACCCCGCTTGCCAAAAGCTGGAAAGGTGCCTTCAACATGACCCATGGCGCCACGCTGGGAGGGCATGCCGTGCAGCACGCCATTGCCCGCGCCGGCATTGAGGCCGCTGAGGTTGACGACGTGCTCATGGGCTGCGCCAACCCAGAGGGTGCCACCGGCGCGAACATTGCCCGCCAAATCGCCTTGCGTGCGGGCTGCCCTGTGAGCGTCTCGGGCCTCACAGTCAACCGCTTTTGCTCCTCGGGTTTGCAAACCATTGCGTTGGCGGCCCAGCGCATCATCGCCAACGAAGGCGATGTCTACGTGGCCGGCGGTGTGGAGTCCATTTCCTGCGTGCAACAAGAAATGAACCAGCACATGCTCAGCGACCCTTGGCTGGTGCAGAACAAGCCTGAAATTTACTGGAACATGCTGCAAACCGCCGAAAACGTGGCCAAGCGCTACCACATTGGCCGCGATGCCATGGACGCCTACGGTGCCGCCAGCCAGCAGCGCGCCTGTGCCGCCTTGGCGGCGGGCTTGTTCGAGGCAGAAATTGCCCCCATCACCGTGACCATGGGCGTTGCAGACAAAGTGCAGGGCCTCATCACCAAGCAAGTCACCATCAGCCAAGACGAAGGCATTCGCGAAGGCACCACGCAAGAAGGCATCAGCGGCCTGCGCTCGGCCCTGCCGGGCGGGCTGGTCAGCGCGGGCAATGCCAGCCAATTCTCTGACGGCGGCGGCGCGGTGGTGCTCATGCACGAAAGCCTGGCCGAGAAAAAAGGCTTGCAGCCGCTGGGCCGCTTCTTGGGCTTTGCGGTGGCGGGTTGCGAGCCCGACGAAATGGGCATAGGCCCGGTCTTTGCGATCCCCAAAGTCTTGGCCCGCTTGGGCTTGAAAGTCAGCGACATCGACCTCTGGGAACTCAACGAAGCCTTTGCCGTGCAGGTGCTGTATTGCCGCGACAAACTCGGCCTGCCCGCAGACCGCTTGAACGTCAACGGCGGCGCCATCGCGGTGGGCCACCCCTACGGCGTAAGCGGCCAGCGCCTCACTGGCCACGCCCTGATTGAGGGCAAACGCCGTGGTGCCAAGCGCGTTTGCGTCACCATGTGCATCGGCGGGGGCATGGGCGCTGCTGGCGTGTTTGAAGTCCTGTAACGCGCGGCGGTAGGCGCCGGGCCCCGTTCTTTTGCAAAGCCAAACTGCCCCAAAGTCGGTACATGGTTAAATAGGCGGAAATTGCTTGCTAGACAGCTTCATAGCCAGCAATTTTCAGAGACACCGTTTGTGCCTAATTCCCATTGGAGGTTTTTTAAAAATGGCTTTTTTTAAACATTACACGGGTTCGAGCAACTTGCGTCTGCGGCGTTTAGAGCAGGCCGTCTGGGTGCTCATTTACGGCGGCCTACTCAGCGTGGTGTGGGCGTATTTTGTGCAGCAAGACCTCCCCGAAAATGCCGCCATTCTGTACACCGTGGGCGGCTGTGCCGTGGCCGCAGGCATCGTCCTCATCTACCTCCGCTCACGCCTGCACGAAGAGCCACCTGGCGAGGTTTAATGTGCTGCTCAGTGGCGTGCGGGTGCGATGCAGCACACCGCTTGCCTTTGTTGGGAGTCTGTGCGTTATGAAGAAGGGTTGGGAAATGCAATACACACTGTTTTATTCCCCTGACAGTGCCAACGTGGTGGTGCGCATGGTGTTAGAGACTTTGGGCTTGCCCTACCAAGCGCTGGAGGTGGACCGTAGGGTTGGCGCGCAACGCAGTCCCGAATTTTTACAGCACAACCCGCAAGGCCTGCTCCCCGTGTTGCTGGATCCCACGCAAGATGAACCTTTGTTTGAAACGGCGGCCATTTTGCTTCACCTAGCGGATCAACACGCCGCCTTGCCCGCACCCGATGCCAAGCGACGTTGCACATTTTTGAAGTGGCTTTTCTTTTTGTCCAACACTTTGCATGCCGATTTGCGGGTCTTGTTCTATTCAGAACGTTACGCGCCTGACCCGCAAGCCGTACCCGCGCTGCGCCAGGTCGTGCGCCAACGGGTGTGTGCGCACCTGCGCTTGTTGGAGGCGCAGATCCTCGGTCATGGAGGTACTTGGCTGTTAGGGCAATCGCTCAGCGTGTGCGATTTTTATTTGGCAGCCTGCATTCGATGGGCACAGCTTTACCCCAGAGGTGACACGCTGGCGTCTATTGCGCTTGCTCCCTATCCCGGATTGCGGCGTTTGCTACAGACGCTGGAATGCCGCTCCGAAGTGCAAAAAGCCTTTGCTGCCGAAGGCATGTATGGCGCGGTTTTTACCAGTCCAGACTACCCCACGTCGGCGGTGGTGTAGGGCGTTAAACGGTTTCTGAATGCGTGCTGAGCGGCCAGATGGGGGCTTTGTTGC
>JBIPME010000303.1:0-3489 GCA_044369275.1 Rhodoferax sp. | reverse complement strand
AGATGAGCACCATTGCTTTCATCGCCCACAGTGTTGACCGCTACCCATCGCCCCGAGGGCGGGGCTCCCACACTTATACGAAGGACTGAGCGCCATGGGCCATGCCCCCGTAGGTCGGCGGCCTAAGCCCGACTTGCCTTGTCAACGGGCAAAAAAACCGCCTCGCGGGCGGGTTTTAGGCTGGCAGGGTGGGTTATTGCCCTGAGCTGAGCAGGCGTTCGGCCAGGGTGAAAAACGGCTTGCGTAATGCAAATTGAGGGCCACATAGCTGTTTTCGTCGCGTGCCACGATTTGCTCTGGCGGCACGAGAAAACCCGCATCCGACAACACCTGCGCCAAGCGCTTTTTGAACTGACTCAGGCGCTTGCTGCGGGCCGTGCGCGACAGGCCTTCAGGCACAACCAGTTTGAAATCCACGTCCTCCGACATGCGCTGAATCAGCCTGTGGGCTTTGGATAAACAGGTGCCCCCGCAAAAGACCAGTTGAATGCCGTCACTGTCGGTTTGGGCTATGAGGCGCAGGGCTTGGGTGAGGAGAAGGTCTTTTTCAAAAATACCCGGAGGCAATGAAGACAGTGCCTCGTTGCGTATATCCAGAATCTGCTTATGTTCTTGCGTTGTAATTGTTTTCATAGCGCACCGTGCTGATTCCAACTGTGATTTTGCGGGTAATGCGGCGATGGCCGGTATTGAAGGTGGTTCGGACCGGAATCTGGGTGGTCCGTCCTTCGGCATAAGCCAGCTGTGCGCGACCGAGCTTGACGGGTACATCCAATTTGCCAAGTGCCTCTTGCGCCAACTCTTCCAGCGTCACACGCGGCACCGGCTTGCCCGAAAGCGTGCTGGGCCGCGCCTTGGCATAGGTGCCATAGCCTAAACGGACAATCTTTCCCTCGGCCATCAGCTCTTTGAGCACCCGGCTGATCTGACTGGGGCTGCCCATGCGCTCGAAATCCGTACGCATGAGCACTTCACCCTTGCGCAAAGCAATGGAGCGAACCATTTTGTCTTTCAAACTGTACCGACTCATTCTGCCCTCCTTGATGATGCAAACAATGCCCATGAACTATAAACGAATCATGCCATCGGTGATGGGGGAAGTCTAGGGTTCTTGGGGTTCGGCACGTGTTCGACGCCCATCGTTCACAGGGTGCTCTCCTACAAAAAATATGCCTCTGTAGGTCGGCGGCGTCAGTCCCGCACGCTACGTTGCGTCCTTACACCATGGCAGGGCTGGGGCTTGCTACATAAGTTACAAGCCATAAAAATAAGCTACTGAAAACCAGTTAGGTTAGTAGCTTTCGCAGCGCGGGCGTGGATACTTGGTCCACATGGCGCAACGCTGGGGCAATTTTGTCGATTTCTTCGTCGGATACACCGAATCGCTCAAAGTAGACCTTCCATTGCCGCACCTTCTGCCAGACATCCGTCATTGCCTTTGCGGCTTCGACCTTGGACAGCGTGAACCGGGTATGCGCTGCTAGGGCGTTGTCCAAGGTGGCCAGTCTTCCTTGTGGCCCCACACCCAGATGCAGAAAACGTTCTGTGGCATGGCTTGCACGCGGCAAAACGTCATACAACGGACTCAGGCGCCAGCCGGGCAAACGAGGGTCCCACAAAAAACCATGGTTGCGCAGATGATCGTCATCGTTGCTCACCAAGATGTTGTAGACCATGCGCTTGAAGAGTTCTGCGTTGTCGGCGCGTATCACGCTCGGGTGGCAATGGTCGCGCACGGCCTGGGCGAGGTCGGTGTACGCCTTGGTGCGCGATTCGGTTTCATCGCACGCCACCATGGTCAGGCCGCTCACAAATCCCATGCGATGCTCCTGCCTGGCACCCCCGGGTTGCGTTAAGGACAGATTACCCACCTCTGTGACTGCACTGTTTGGCGCGATCCAGTAGCGGTCGAATCGGCGTATGAGCATGACCTTGCGCTCACCGAGTGTGCGCATGTCGAGTGCTGGCACATTCAATCCGACCTCTGCGGCCAGCCGCAGTGCGGCGCTTTCCACTCCGGGCACATCAAAGCTGTCTTTTCGGCTGGAAAACTTGGCCAGCCACAGCACGCCATGCGCATCACGCACTGAGGCCTTGGGCCGCGCCCCACCCAGCGCGGTGCCATCGACAAAGATGGCTTCGAGGTGTGCGGGCACTGGCAGGCCCTCCTCAATGCGGTCGGCTGCCTCCAGCAGGTGCGCCAAATCGTGCGAAACATGCGGGCCATGACTGGGGCCGTCATGGATGCTGGATCGGATGTCCAGAGCGCCCACGCGGTCACTACCCGCGTGCAACAAATACTGGGACTCTGGCAGGCTGTTGGCTGGTACCTTGAGTTTGCTTTCGATCACGCGGCGCCCCCACGCGTCCGGCGCGGTATCGCGAATGCCCCCGAACATCTGTAACCGGTTTGCAGGCAGCAGCCGCTTGCCCAGCACATCGTCTGGTTTGCGCAGACTCAGGCTCACGGGGTCGACTTCCAGGGCATCTTGGCGGCGCGCATAGTTCAAACCGTAGGCAAAGCTGGAAGCTTGTACTTCAATCCCCTCTTCTGTCATGCGCAGTTGCCCGCAGGGCTTCCAGTCCTGCCCGAGGTGGGCAAACACCATCAGCTTTAACTCTTTGGCGGCCATCTTCGTCGCTCCTCAAAATTCAAGTTCTTGACGTTCGGCCGCTGTCAGGTCGCGCACCCGCTTGGTTTTTTCACGTGCGCTGAGCGCCACCAGTGCAGGATCGTTTTCGGACAACAAATCCAAGAGGGTGCTACCCGGCGAAATGGCGTCCAGGTAACGAAACACTTGACCCATGGCCAGTCCTGGGTCGCCTTTTTCCAAACGATAGACCGTGTTGCGCGACAGCCCCGCACGCAACGCAGCGTCTGTTTGCTTGACTTTGCGAGCCAACCGTAGACGCGCCAGCAATTGCCCCAGTTGAGCGCACTCTTCTTGCTGCCTAGGTGAAAGCATGGCGGATTGGCGGATTTTCATGTTCTTAAAAAAGAGGATTATTTTCTTAGTGGTCGATTTAACGAGCATCATAGTCCAAAGTAAGGCCAAAAGAATAATGCGCGTCAAATCATGGCATGGCATGGCTGGGGCTTGCTACACTCCCCGGAGCATAGTGAATCACACAACAGAAGCAGGAGATAAGGTGATGGGACGATGGTTTCAATGGCGATTGGTGGTGGGTTTGCTGGTCGCGTGGATGGCTTGGGGCGCGGCATCCGCTTGGGCGCAGTTGGGGCAAAAGCCTTCGGGCTACCAACCGCACACGGGAAATGCGGCAGCGCCGGTGGACGGCAGCCAGCCGGGCTGGACTTCGCGCTTGGGCAGTCGGGCTGAATTTGATCGCTACGCGCGGGTGTACGACGCGGGCACTGCATTGGCCTTGCCGCATGTGCTGTTTGTGATTGACCGGGGGCAGGGCGACCGGGTCTATTTCATTCAATCGCGCCGCTATGCGCTGCATGAGCAATTCCTCAAGGCCCGC
>JBIPME010000304.1:0-3489 GCA_044369275.1 Rhodoferax sp. | reverse complement strand
GTCATTGCCGTAGACATTTCCAGTGCGCCTGAGGGGAACCATGCGGGTGGTTCTTTGGAGATTTTGCTGCAAACTTTTGCCATTATGGGTAAAAGTATCAACACCTTTGAGCTCAACGACGCAGATATCGTGGTTCGCCCCTCTTTGATTGGGGTGTCTAGCGCTGACTTTGGAGCGAAAAAGCGCTCTATTGAGGCCGGACGCCAGGCAATGTTGTTAATGCTTCCTAAGCTGCGTGAAGTGATTGCAGCCAAGTACAAATAAACTTGTTTTATTATGTCTTGTCGTTTGTAGATTATTAATTTTTTAAAACCATGAAAAACAAATCCGTACTTGAATTTACTGATATTCAAACCATCGCTGCTGCTGCGCAGGACGAAGCCACCCGAAACCAATGGGCTGTCAGTATTTGCATTGTGGACGATGGCGGGCATTTGCTGTGGTTCCAACGCTTGGATGGCGCTCCCCCCATTTCTGCGCATATTGCACCTGCCAAAGCACGTACCGCCGCGCTTGGAATGCGCGAGAGTCGGATTTATGAGGAAATCATTAATGGCGGAAGAGTGTCTTTTTTAAGTGCGCCGACCTTGGAGGGGCTTTTAGAAGGGGGTGTTCCCATTTTCAAAGATGGGCAGTGCCTAGGCGCAGTCGGTGTAAGCGGGGTAAAGTCTTCCGAAGACGCGCAAATCGCCAAAGCGGCCATTGCCGCGATTGGCCTGTAATGGGCCTGTAACGGGTCTCTAAGACACGTTGATTTGCCAACGCCAGCGAGGGCCCTAATAGGCGAGTCGGTTGGGGTGGATTTCTTGAAGAATGGTTGTCGCAATCTCTTCAATTGATTTGGTGGTGGTGGAAAGCCAGCGAATGCCTGTGCGACGCATCATGCTTTCGGCTTCGCTCACTTCCATTCGGCAATTCTCCAAAGACGCGTATTTGGAGTGGGGCCGTCTTTCATTGCGAATTTCACTTAAGCGTTCTGGTTGTATCGTCAGGCCAAATATTTTCTCTTTATGCGCTACCAAGGCACTGGGTAGTTGCTTGCGCTCAAAATCTTCAGGTATGAGCGGGTAATTGGATGCTTTCAATCCATATTGCATTGCAAGATAGAGCGATGTTGGTGTTTTTCCACTGCGACTCACGCCTATGAGAATGACATCCGACTGCTCTAAGTCCCGGTTAGATTGTCCGTCATCGTGTTCCAGTGAAAAGTTAATGGCTTCAATGCGGTCTTGGTAGTGCTTGCTTTTGCTCGCGTCGCTAAAACGCCCAATACGGTGGTTGGATTTAAGTTTTAGTTCATTTTCTAGTGGGTGAACGAACATACCAAACATATCCAAATGCATGCCATGCACATCCGTTTGGAGAACCTTTAGCACGTCCATATTCACAAGCGTGGTAAATACGATAGGACGCTGATTATCGGTTTCTGCGGCATGTTTAATTTGTCGCAATGCTTGGTGCGCCTTGTCCACAGTGTCTGTAAACGGCAGCCGCACGTGCCGAACTTTGATTTCAAATTGCGCCAATATGGCGTTTCCAAAAGTCTCCGCTGTAATGCCAGTGCCATCGGAAACAAAAAACACAGAACGTTGGTGCATAGGATAGAAAATTTGAAAAGCGTTAGCGCTTGGATGCTACGGTACGCAAAGACTCGCGCACTACAATGGACCGTAATTTAACGTATTTTGCTTAGCGCACCAGTAGAACTACAAGAAAAGCATCGGAGCGTACCGCGCAAAGTACAAGGTTTTTAACTTTAGGAGCTATCGCAATGTCTGTTTTATTTGGTCCATTCGACTTGGTGGTGCCTTTCGAGAAATTACGCATGCAAGATGTGGAGTTTGTCGGGGGTAAAAATGCAAGCTTAGGAGAAATGATCGCCCAATTACCCCATGGGGTTAAAGTGCCTACGGGGTTTGCCACCACTGCACATGCGTTTCGTGAATTTTTGCAATTCGGGGATTTAGGTCAAAAGATCAATGCCATGTTGTTGGCATTAGATACGGATGATGTGCGCTCCCTTGCCCGGGTGGGTGCAGAAATACGCGCCATGGTTGAAAAGCAATCGTTTCCCCCGCAATTAGAACAGGCCATTCGCAATGCCTATGCGACCTTGAATGGCCAAGACTCTGAGGGTTCTTATGCCGTGCGTTCCTCGGCCACTGCAGAAGATTTGCCGGATGCCTCTTTTGCAGGGCAGCAGGAAACATTTTTAAATGTGGTGGGGATTGAGGAGATTTTGCACAAAATCCGTGAGGTATTTGCCTCGCTTTACAACGACCGTGCCATTAGTTACCGCGTACACAAAGGCTTTGCGCACGAACATGTTGCGTTAAGTGCGGGCATTCAGCGCATGGTGCGTTCGGACTTGGGTGCGGCAGGCGTCATGTTTACGATGGATACCGAGTCTGGCTTTTCGGATGTGGTCTTCATTACCTCAAGCTACGGCTTAGGGGAAACGGTGGTGCAAGGTGCTGTCAATCCAGATGAGTTTTATGTTCACAAACCCATGTTGCGCCAGGGTAAGCGCGCCTTAATTCGCCGTAACCTAGGCTCTAAATTGGTGCAAATGGAGTTCGCAAGCCCTGAAGAGAAGCGTGCAACAGGCAAGCTGATCAAAACCACCGATGTGCCAACTGAAATGCGTAACCGCTACTCACTTTCAGATGCTGATGTAGAGCAACTGGCACATTACGCACTGGTGATTGAAGCGCATTACGGTAGACCCATGGACATTGAGTGGGGTAAGGATGGACTCGATGGAAACCTCTATATCCTGCAAGCACGCCCCGAGACCGTAAAAAGCCAATTGGCAGACAAAGTGGAGCTCCGCTACAAACTGATTGGCAAAGGAGCCATGCTCAGCCAAGGGCGTGCGATTGGCCAAAAAATTGGCACAGGTTCTGTTCGCATCGTGCGCAACATTAGCGAAATGGATGTCGTCCAAGTGGGTGATGTGCTAGTGACAGATATGACAGACCCTAACTGGGAGCCTGTTATGAAGCGTGCTGCTGCCATTGTTACCAACCGAGGCGGGCGCACCTGCCATGCCGCCATCATTGCGCGTGAATTGGGTATCCCTGCCGTAGTTGGCTGTGCCGATGCGACCGACGTGCTCAAAGATGGCATGCTGGTTACCGTCAGCTGTGCAGAAGGTGATACAGGTTTTGTTTACGAAGGCCTGTTAGAAACCGAGGTCTCCGAGGTTGAACGCGGCGCCATGCCGGAGCTGCCTTTGAAAATCATGATGAACGTGGGCAATCCCCAATTGGCGTTTGATTTTTGCCAACTTCCGAACGAAGGGGTTGGTTTGGCAAGGCTGGAGTTCATTATCAACAACAATATTGGCGTGCATCCCAGAGCGATTTTGGACTACCCCAATGTGGATGCGGATTTGAAAAAAGCGGTGGAATCTGTGGCGCGTGGCCACGCATCGCCAACCGCGTTTTATGTCGATCGTGTTGCCGAAGGCGTGGCCACTATTGCAGC
>JBIPME010000018.1:0-10970 GCA_044369275.1 Rhodoferax sp. | reverse complement strand
TCCCATAATGGCTGCAGCCAAGTCGGCTTGGGCTTTTTGGGCGCCTGCGTCTTTGAGTTTGAACATGGCAAAGGAGTCCACGTTAAACGTGTAGGCATTGCCCGTGCCAGGCGCTGCGGCGCAGAGGTAGTCTTTGCCCGGTGTTTTGCCCGCTGCCGTGAACTCGCCCTTGGCCCAGTCGCCCATAAATTGGAATGCGGCTTTCTCTTGAATCACCATGGCCGTGGCCAAATTCCAATCGCGCCCTGGCGCAGCAGGGTCGGTATAGCCTTTGATTTTGCGGAAGGTTTCCAAAGATTTTTTCATGGTGTCGCTGTTGAGCGCTT
Source organism: Rhodoferax sp. (assembly GCA_044369275.1). Lineage (GTDB taxonomy): Bacteria > Pseudomonadota > Gammaproteobacteria > Burkholderiales > Burkholderiaceae_C > Allorhodoferax. The sequence continues at coordinate 10,644 of JBIPME010000018.1, read as the reverse complement.
TGGGATCGAGTTTGATCAGCGCATCGCTGTAAAACTTGGCCCCACCGACACCCAAGACCACCGACTCGAAGGTGGTGAAGTCTTGCCAGTTTTGCCCGCCGTGCGCCACGGCAATCAAGCCCGCTTTTTTGATTTTGTCAGCGGCGGCAAAAAACTCGTCCCAGGTTTTGGGCGCGCCAGAAACACCGGCTTTTTTCAACACAGCGGTGTTGGCCCACATCCAATTCACGCGGTGCACATTCACCGGTGCGGCAACGTAGTTGCCTTTGTATTTCATGACGTTGGCAACCACGGTGGGCAGCAAGCTGTCCCATTTTTCTACCTTGGCCGTGGCGTCGAGATTGGCCAACACGCCTTCAGCAGCCCACTCTTGAATCGCAGGCCCTTTGATCTGGGCCGCAGCGGGCGGGTTGCCCGAGACTACGCGGCTTTTCAACACCGTGGCCGCAGCGTCACCACCACCGCCTGCAACGGCGAAATCTTTCCAAGTGTGCCCCTTGCTTTGCATGATTTTTTTCAGCTCGGCGACGGATTTAGCCTCTCCACCCGAAGTCCAATAGTGCAGAACCTCTACTTCACCCGCACCTGCGCTACCCACCGCAACGCAACCCAAAAGCGACAAAGCCACGGCTGTGGCCAGTTTAGAAAGTTTCAAGATGGTGTCTCCATTAAAGTTCTTAGGGCACTGCGCCCGTTAAGAATTCATTAATTTTTAATTAATTTTTAGAAGACTGCTACTAGGGTTTTCCCTCGCAAATGTGCTTTAGGCGACCAAAGCCAGCGCCGCGTAATCGCCTACGCTGTCGCCCAACCCCGCGGGAACAAAGGTCACCGTGTCGGTCAACGAAGGGAGCTTGCCATGCAAGAAACGCTGTAGCACCGGCAGCAAACTGGCTTGGTTGTGCCAAAAAACACTGCCGCCGATAGCGATGCGTTGCAAGTCCAAAGTAACCACCAAGTTGTACAGCATACGCGCCATCACCACGCAAAGATCGTCCACAATGCGCTGCGCCTGCGCGTCGCCAGACTGGCTGGCCTGAAAAAGCGCTGCCGCGTTGGCAAAGCCTTGCGAACGCAGGCGGCGTTCAATGGCGTTGCCCGCGATGATGCCCTCCACATCCCCTATTTGGCCGCAGCCACACAGGGCCTCTAGGTTGTCGTTGACATAGGTGTGGCCCGCATGGCCCGCATTGCCATTTTTGCCCCGCAGTACATGCCCGTCCACACACAGGCCCAAGCCAATGCCGGTGCTCCAAGTGACATAAGCACAGTGCGCTACGCCTTGCAGCGCACCCCAGCGGCGCTCAGCCTCTAGCGCGGCAATGGCGTCATTGGCCACGCGCACATTCGGGAACAGCGCCTGCAACGGTGCTTGCAGCGGCACGCTCACCCAGTCGTTGGGCAAGCCACGCGCCACACCCGCTAAGCCACCGCAAATATTGGGGGCGGCCAACTCCACCAAACCTTGGTCCAAAACAAAAGGGCCGCACGATGCAACGCCTACCGCACTGATGGCCGAAGTGGCAACGCCGCTGGCGGCGCAGCTCTGCGCAATCAACTGCGCAATCTGGCGCGCCAAAGCATCGCGGTCGCCCGTTTTGCACGTAGGCTGCGAAAGTTTGCCCAGCATGCCGCGTTCATCGGCAATGCTTACCGCCACTTTGGTGCCGCCAATGTCTACACAGGCAACCGGGGCACTGCCCGCGGGCAGACGCAGGCGTGCGTCCATCGATAAATCAGTCATTCTGGAATGTGCTTTCTGGTCGAAAAGTTAAAAAATAAAAAAAAGGGGGGATTAAATTTAAAAATTAAGAGCGCCCGTAGTCGTCTTCAAAACGCACAATGTCATCTTCGCCCAAGTAGTCGCCAAACTGAATTTCAACAATTTCCACCACCTGCTCGGTGCGGTTCGCCAAGCGGTGCACTTGGCCCAGCGCAATGTCGCAATGCTCACCGACGCGCAAATCAAACTCCCGCTCCCCCAAACGGATATGCGCCGTACCTTGGGTGACCACCCAGTGCTCGGCACGGTGGTGGTGTTTTTGCAGGCTAATCTGCTGCCCCGGATGAACCTGGATGCGTTTGATTTTGTGACCCGGCGCGGTGGAGACAGTTTCATACCAGCCCCATGGGCGCAGGGTACGTTCAATGGTTGGGTGGGTGAAGGTGGTTTCCATGGTTTTAGCGCAAAGTGGGTCAATGCTAACCCGCAATTCAAGCCCACGTTACATCCGCGTTACATAAGCGCTAGATCGCTCTTAGATCGCCCTTGAATCGCCGTTAGATCAAGGCCCATGCCGCCTTGCACTGCCTTAGCCTGCAAAAACTTCTCTGCTACGGGGCAGGGGTGGCGCTGCTAGGGCTGGTGGGGCTGGGGGCAACAGAGGCAGGCGCTGAAGACGAAGGTACAGGGGCGGATGAAGGTGCAGGTGAAGTTGCAGGCGTTACATTCACACGTTTGGCAATAGGCGGGGGCAAATACAGCGGACCGTATTGACCACACCCGGACAAACTCCCTAAGCATGCGGCGAAAATGCACGCTTGGATTGAAATTTTATTGGCATAGGACATGGTGAAATTGTAATGACCGAATCGGAATACCTCACACGCGCCGAAGCGCTGCTGCAAGCTGTAGAGACTTGCTGCGACCAGCTTAACGACTCATTGGACACCGATGTGGACAACCAGCGGGTCGGCTCCATGGTCACCCTCACGTTCAGCAACCGCAGCCAAATTGTGATTAATTTGCAAAAGCCCCTGCAAGAGGTGTGGATGGCCGCGCTCTCCGGTGGTTACCACTACCGTTGGAACCAAGGGCAGTGGCAAGACACCAAGGGACAAGGGGAGTTTTTTGCAGAGCTGTCGCGCAATGCCTGCGCCCAATCAGGGCAGGCCCTGCGTTTCCAAGCCTAGGCTCTGGTGGCAGCCGACGCGGCGGCGGCCGCACGGGGCTCGCAACTCACTCTTTAAACAAGTCGAGTATGCGTTTTTTCTCATCCGCAGGCGGCAGGGCTTGCACCGCGGTGGGCGGCGTGACCGGGTTGTTGGTGGGCGGTTCGCTGAGGTCGACGTTGCTCACGCTCTCCTGTTTCACATGGTTATCAAAGAACCACTCGCCGCGCACTTGCACAATACCGGGGGGCACCACCGGCTCCATCACCGGCACGTTTTTGAGCGCAGTTTCCATGAAGGCAATCCACACCGGCAAGCTCAAGCCACCGCCGGTTTCACGGTCGCCGAGTTTGCGCGGGGTGTCGTAGCCAATCCAAGTCACCGCGGCCAGTGTAGGTTGGTAGCCGGCAAACCAAGCGTCCATAGAGTCATTGGTGGTGCCTGTTTTGCCATACACGTCTGGGCGTTTGAGCGTGGCTTGCGCGCGCGCCGCGGTGCCGCTGCGGGTCACTTCTTGCAGCAAGCTGGTCATGAGGAAAGCGTTGCGTGCGTCAATGGCCCGGTTCGCTTCGCCCAGCACGGGGGTTGGCACCTCCAGCAGGGTTTTGCCGCGCTGCTCACTGACTTTGCTCACCACCCAAGGGTTGACCCGGTAGCCGCCATTGGCAAACACGGCATAGGCGCTGGCCATTTGCATGGGCGTGACCGAGCCTGCGCCCAAAGCCATGGTGAGGTAGGGGGGGTGTTTTTCCGCATCGAAACCAAAACGGGTGATCCAGTCTTGGGCATAGGGCGCACCAATCGACTGCAATATTTGAATGGAAATCATGTTTTTGGACTTGGCAAGTCCGCGCCGCAAGGTCATGGGGCCATCAAAAGTGCCATCGTAATTTTTCGGCTCCCAAGGCTGCCCGCCTGTCACGCCGGCGTTAAAAAACAAGGGCGCGTCATTGATCACGGTGGCAGGCGAAAACCCTTTTTCCAATGCTGCGGAATAAATAAACGGTTTAAAGCTGGAGCCGGGTTGGCGCCAAGCTTGGGTGACGTGGTTGAATTTATTTTTACCAAAATCAAACCCGCCTACCAAGGCCTTAATCGAGCCGTCACGCGGGTCCAACGCCACAAAAGCCCCTTCCACTTCGGGTAGCTGGGTAATTTCCCAACCGCCTTTAGGTAGTTTGGCCACCCGAATCACAGCACCACGGCGCAACTTGATGTTGGCCGCAGCCCGGTCCGACAAGCCGGATTGGGCCGGCTTCAAGCCCTCGCCCACGATCTCAAAAACCTCGCCATTCCCACGGGTGGCCCGCACTTTTTTAGGCTCCGCGTCCAGCACCACCGCCGTCATCACATCGCCGTTGTCGGGGTGCTCTTCCAAGGCATCGTCAATGGCGTTGTCCAGATCTTCTTGGCTGGCGTTGTTGGGAAGGTTAATAAACAGCTCCGGGCCACGGTAGGCTTGGCGGCGTTCAAAATCCATAATGCCCTTGCGCAAGGCTTTGTAGGCAGCCTCTTGGTCGGCAGTGCGCAAGGTGGTCTGAACACTCAGGCCACGGGTGTAGGTTTCATCACCGTATTGGCTGTACATGAGCTGGCGCACCATTTCGGACACGTAGTCTGCATGCACTTGCTTGGTGTTCAATGCATTTTTGTAGACCAAGACTTCTTCTTTGGCGGCAAGTGCTTCTTTTGCCGTAATGAATTTATTCTGCAGCATGCGCTCAATGATGTAGAGCTGGCGCGAACGGGCACGTTTGGGATTGACTATGGGGTTGTAAAGCGAGGGCGCTTTGGGCAACCCGGCCAACATGGCCGCTTCGGAAATGCTGATGTCTTTAAGCGGTTTACCAAAATACGCCTCGGATGCAGCGGCAAAGCCATACGCATGGTTACCGAGAAAAATCTGGTTCATGTAGATTTCCAGAATTTGGTCTTTGGTGAGCAAGTGCTCCATCTTGAAAGTGAGCAAAATTTCATAAATTTTGCGCGTCAGCGTCTTTTCTGAGGTGAGGTACACATTGCGCGCAACCTGCATGGTAATGGTCGAAGCCCCTTGGCTTTTCGCATGCCGAACGTTAGCCAGACCCGCACGAATCACCCCCAAATAATCCACACCGCCGTGTTGGTAAAACCGGGCATCTTCAATCGCCAACACGGCATTGACCATTTGCTCAGGGATATCTTTGATCGGCGTTAAGGTGCGGCGCTCCTCGCCAAACGTACCCATCAAATCCCCTTCTGCTGAAAAAATACGCAGCGGCAATTTCGGCCGGTAATCCGCCAAGTCGGACATGTCGGGCAGATTCGGGTAAGCCACTGCCAACGCCAAGCCAATGGCCAGCAGGCCCGCAGCCAGCCCCGCTACACCCAAAAAGAAAAGCCACAACAAACCTTGGACAAGCCAATGGCGGCGCAAAGAAACTGAGGAGAATTGGGGTTCGGCAGTAGATTGACGGGTATCAGAAGGCATAGTTGGTTTGCTCAAATAGGGCAAGGTTTAAAAACTTAGGTCGTGCTTACGCCATACGCGCAAACGCAGACGCCAAAGTATGCAATTAAATCCTAAAATTTTCGGTCGCCGCATAGAAGATTTATCAAACAAGGAGGCATTAAACACGATGGCCATAAAGATGTTGATGAAAAATACCCTTGTTGACGGCCTCTTACTGATAAAATTTAAACCATGGTTCTAACATAAGGCTGATAAAAAATCAGTCAGTTAAAAGGAGGGTGTGGTGGTCTCTTTGGGCTCGTTTTTAAAACGTCAACCGACTTCAGTGTTGGGTCTGGATATTAGTTCCAGCAGTGTCAAATTGGTTGAATTAAGTCGCAAAAAAACAGGCGTTTGGCTGTTAGAGCGCTTTGCAAGAGAGCCGCTGGAGCCCGGCTGCTTTGTCGATGGTGCCATTGAAAAGCCGGATGAAATCGCTAAATCCATACGCCATATGGTTAAAAAATGCGGTACCCGCGTCAAACATGTCGCCATGGCGCTTCCCGATGCGTCCGTTATTACCAAAAAAATTCTGCTTCCCAGCGGCCTCAGCGCCCTGGATTTAGAACAACAAGTCGAGGCAGAAGCTGTGCAATACATACCCTTTTCCTTGGAAGAGGTGTATTTAGACTACTGTGAAATCGGTCCTAGCGAGTATTCCGAAGGCAATATAGAGGTTTTGATTGCAGCATCGCGGCGCGAAAAAGTAGACAGCGTTCAAAGCTTAATGGGTGCAGCAGGGCTTGTACCGCATGTGCTAGACATTGAGTCCTATGCCGCGCGCTTAGCGGCAAATCGCTTGGTTATGCAACTACCCAACCAAGGCGTTGGAAAAATTGTGGCGCTGTTTCAAATTGGCTCCACCACCACCAGCATGCACATCGTCCGCGACCAAGAAATTTTGTACGAACGCGAACAGTCCATGGGGGGAGCGCAATTAACGGACATGATTGTGGCGCAATACGGCTTTTCTTTTGCCGAAGCCGAGGTCAATAAGTGCAATAACAACCTGCCACAAGATTATGAAACAGCTGTTTTAAAACCCTATCTCAAAGAAATAACCAACGAATTGGCGCGATTTGTTCAGTTTTTCTTCAGTGGAACCCATTGCAACCACGTAGACCACATATTCTTAGCTGGCGGCGGCGCAGGCGTTTTAGGACTGGCTAAGGCACTTACGCGACAAACCTCTTTTCCCTGCAAACTGCTCAACCCCTTTGATGGCATGGAAAGTGGTAAAAATGGACCTTCTAAAAAAATTCGCCTCAACGCCCCCTCTTATTTAACCGCTTGCGGTTTGGCCATGCGAGGGACCATGGCATGATTTTAATTAACCTACTGCCGCACCGTGAAGCAGCACGCAAACGCAGAAAAGATGCTTTCAATGTCTCGGTTGCAATCACCTGCGCATTGGCTTTTTCAGTCGTTGGCTTGGTCTATTTGGGTTTAACGCAAGCACAAAATGAACAAAGCAATGTCAATCAAATTTTAGAATCAGAAACCGCCACACTCGACAACCAAATCAAAAGCATTGACGGCCTAGAAAAAGAAATTGCCACATTGCGTGCACGCGAAGAGTCGGTAGAAGGCCTGCAAGCCGAACGCAATCTGCCCGTGCGCATGCTCAGCGAGATTGACCACCAATTGCCCGATGGGATTTACATCTCCAAAATGGTGCAAACCGAACATACCGTGCTACTCAACGGGGTCGCGCAATCCAATGAACGTGTCTCAGAATTGCTGCGCAATCTCAACAGCAAGTCGCAGTGGTTTAGCAAACCCGAACTTATATCCATTGTGGCTGGCACAGTCGCACTGTCTGCACGCGAACAAAAAAAGGTGGCAAATTTTGAGATTCGTGTCAGCTTAAACAAAGTGGACGAACTTGAAAAATCAAATCCTTCCGCCTCTAAAAATAACAAACCCACTGCTGACTTGAAGCCCTAGGATTTTTATGCAAAGCACTTCAGTAAGCTCGTTCAATTTTTCCGATTGGCAAGAAAAAGTTCAGGCCCAATTTAGCAACCTCGATACCAAAGACCCAGCCTCTTGGCCTGATCTGCCCAAATACTGTTTTTTATTGGGCATCATCATTTTCATTATGGCGTTCACTTGGTTTTTTTGGCTTAGTAATGAACAAACCGCACTAGAAGAATTGCAAGCCCGCGAACTCACCCTGCGCGAAACCTACCAAAAGAAACTCAATAAGGCCATTACCCTTACGGTATTAACCAAACAATTGGAACAGGTAAAAGCCCAAGTCGCACAATTGGAAAAACAGCTCCCTAGTAAATCTGAAATGGACGCTTTATTAACCGATATTAATCAAGCGGGTTTGGGTCGGGAATTGCAATTTGAATCTTTTAAACCCGCGCAAGAGATCATTAAAGAGCATTACGCCGAGTTGCCCATTGCCATCAAAATAATAGGTAAATACCACAACATATCCGAATTCGGTGCGGATATTGCGCAACTACCCCGCATCGTAACGCTGAACAATCTCAGCATTACGCCCAGATCAGAATCTAGCAAATCTGACAATCTATTAACGCTGGAGGCCACCGTTCGAACCTTCCGCTATCTTGACCCTGATGAAATTGCCTTGCAGAAAAAAGCAATGGGGGTGAAAAAATGAAAACCATTTTTTCTATTTTTCTCATTGCTTCAGTGCTTCTATTGCAGGCTTGCGGTGGCTCAAAAGAGGCAGCCCTCAACGAATGGATAGCCCAAGAGCGTACCAGTCGACAGCCCAAAGTCAAACCACTGCCCGAACCCTCACAATTTGTGCCACAGGCCTACATCAAGAGCTCGGAACTTGATCCGTTTAACAGCCAAAAACTCACCCAAGCACTGCAACGCGAAAGTGGTAAAAGTGTCAAGGACGATACGCTAATAACCCCAGAGCTGGCACGTCGCAAAGGACCACTGGAGGGTATACCGCTGGATACCATTAGCATGGTTGGCATTATCACAAAATCTGCCGTGCCTATTGCCTTAATCAAAGTAGATAACTTGCTATACCAAGTCAAAGTTGGCGATTACCTAGGCAAAAATTATGGTCGAATTTCTAAAATTACAAATACACAAATTAATTTGCGCGAAATTGTTGCCGAGGCCGAAGGAGAATGGGTAGAGCGCAACGTTACGCTTCAACTGCAGGAAAAAACACAATGAAAAACTATACTTTTCCAAAACACAACGGGGTTAAAAACGGGTTTAAAAATGGGGTTCTTCAATGGCTTAAACCATGGGCTTTGGGGGTATTTTTAAGCTGCACTTCCTTGGCCCATGCAGAAAACTCCATTGAAGCGGTAACGGGTTATGTGCAAGCAGGTGTTGAAGTGGTGCGCATCGAATTCAGCCAACCTTTAAGCGCCCCCCCGACGGGCTTTGCCATTCAAAATCCCGCACGCATTTCGCTGGATTTCCCGGCCGTCACCAATGCCATGGGGCGCACCAACAAAGAAATTAACCAAGGCAACCTCCGCTCCATTGGTGTCATGCAAGCCGGTGACCGCAGCCGCGTGGTGCTCAACCTCAAACAAGCGGCCAATTACAAATCAGACATACAAGGCAAGGTTTTACTAGTGAGTTTGGAGTCTGTCACCGCAGGAAATACGGCCAGCGCATCGGTAACCAATACATTTGCCGAGTCCAAAACCCGAGATACCAACCCTTTAAAAGACTTAGACTTTAGGCGCTCCAAAGACGGTGCTGGGCGGGTGGTCGTCACGCTGCCTAACCCCCAGGTGGGCGTTGACATACGCCAACAAGGGCCCAACTTGGTGTTGGAATTCATGAAATCAACGCTGCCCGAAGGCCTGCGCCGGCGCTTAGACGTTACGGATTTTGGCACCCCCATCAAAACCGTCACCACAACCCAAACCGGCGACAAAGTGCGCATGGTGATCGAGGCGCAAGGCCAGTGGGAACACAGCGCCTACCAAAGCGATGAACAATTTGTAGTGGAAGTCAAAGAGCTCAAAAGCGACCCCAACAAGCTCACGCAAGGCACCGGTTACAACGGCCAAAAATTGTCTTTGAACTTTCAAAACATTGAAGTGCGCTCCTTGCTACAGGTCATTGCAGACTTCACCAACTTCAACATCGTTACCTCCGACTCCGTCGCGGGCAACGTCACCTTGCGCCTGCAAGACGTCCCCTGGGACCAAGCCTTGGACATTATTTTGCAAGCCAAAGGCTTGGGCATGCGCAAAAGTGGCAACGTGATTTGGGTGGCCCCGAAAGAAGAAATTATTACCAAAGAAAAGCTAGAGCTAGAGGCCGCCGCCGCTGTGCAAAACATAGAGGCCTTAAAAACCCAATCATTCCAAATTAACTACGCCAAAGCAGCCGCCATTGCCGCCCAACTTGTCTCCACAGATGGCGGTGGCGCAGCAGGTTCGCGCATTTTGAGCGCACGCGGCAGCGTTATCGCCGAACCACGAACCAACCAATTGTTTGTAACCGACATTCCTCAAAAACTGCTGCAAATTCAGCAGCTACTGTCCAAGCTAGACATACCTGTACGCCAAGTGCTCATTGAGGCACGCATTGTGGAAGCCGCAGACACCTTTGGGAAGTCGCTGGGCGTTAAATTGGGCGGTAACGACTTGCGCACACAAAACGGACGCCTTGGCGGCTACCCCGTCTCTGGCGATAACCGCGTAACCTTTGGCTCTACCGCAAGCAACACCCTGGCCTCAGCAGGTGCGGGCGGCACCAACGACTTGGCCGCGAACTTTGTCAACCTCCCCGCCGTAGGGCAAAACGCTTACAACGCCGCCACATTTGCACTCACCCTGTTTAGCGCAGCCTCGAACCGATTTTTGGCACTCGAATTGTCTGCGCTCGAAGCAGAGGGCAAAGGCAAGGTCGTCTCCAGCCCCCGAGTGATTACCTCGGACCAAGTAGAAGCCTTAATCGAACAGGGCACCGAACTGCCTTACCAAGTGGCCTCCTCCAGTGGCGCCACCTCTATTGCATTTAGAAAAGCCAATCTCAAATTGCAAGTCACCCCGCAAATCACACCCGAAGGCGATGTGATTCTCAGCCTTGACGTCACCAAAGACAGTGTGGGCCAGTCTACGGGTGCGGGATTTGCCATCAACACCAAGCATGTTAAAACCCAAGTATTGGTGGAAAACGGCGGCACCGTTGTGATCGGCGGGATTTTTGAGATGACCGAGAGCGACAGTGAGACCAAAGTGCCCTTCTTAGGCGACATACCCGTTTTAGGCAACTTGTTCAAAACCCGATCA